>NZ_KV837068.1:0-112722 GCF_001838465.1 Staphylococcus sp. HMSC061G12 | reverse complement strand
TTTAAGTTGTCAGCGTTCTATCGTCTTATTTTGTTTTTTCTAATTCGTCTAAGAATTGTTCTTTTTTAACTTTGATGAAAGTACCTTTCATACCAAGTGAACGTGACTCGATAACACCAGCACTTTCAAGTTTACGTAATGCATTTACGATAACTGAACGCGTGATGCCGACACGGTCAGCAACTTTAGATGCGATTAATAATCCTTCTTTACCGCCTAATTCTTCAAAGATATGCTCGATTGCTTCTCTTTCTGAGTATGATAAAGAATTGATCGCCATGTTGATTGCTGCTTTATCACGTGCTTCTTGTTCTACTTCACTGTGTTTTTCACGTAAGATTTCCATACCTAATACTGTTGCTGCATATTCACCTAGTACTAAGTCGTTTTCATTAAACTCATCAGATACACGGCCAAGTACTAAAGTACCTAAACGTTCTCCACCACCTAATACTGGGAAGATTGTTGTTTTACTATCAATGAACGCATCTCTGTTTTCTGGAGGGAATACAGATAAATCATCATCGATATCAATGTTTGATTCTGTTTGTTTAACGTCCATTAATTTTTCAGTATATTCACTTGGAATATGGCGGTCTTCCAACATTTGATTGATTCGACTGTTTTTCAACAATTCATTCAAGCTTGCTCCTAAGATTTTACCTCTGCGTGAAACGATAAATACATTAGTTACAGTTACCTCACTAATTTTACGCGCTACGTCTTTAAAATCTACAGCAATTCCTTTATGTTTTTGCAACAGTGTATTCAATTCTCTTGTTTTTGAAAGTAAACTCATTTTTCTTCTCCTTTTGTATTTGTAATTATAAGTTTATAAGATAAATGCACTTAAATCTTTGTTTGTAGAAATAGATTTCAATTTATCGTCAACATATTGTGCTGTTATCTCTACCACCGCATTCGGCATTCCAGGTGCTTCGTATGAAAGATCCTCCAGCATTTTTTCTAAAATCGTATGAAGTCGACGTGCACCGATATTATCAGTGTCTTGGTTAACTTGGAAAGCAATTTCAGCTAAGCGCGTAATCGCTTCGTCTGTGAAGTTAACCGTTACTTCTTCTGTTTGTAATAATGCTTCGTATTGTTTAATCAGTGAAAGTTTTGGTTCTTTAAGAATATTCACGAAATCTTCAACTGATAAACTTTCAAGTTCAACACGAATTGGGAAACGTCCTTGTAATTCAGGAATCAAATCACTTGGTTTTGACACATGGAAAGCACCTGCTCCGATAAAGAGCATGTGTTCAGTGTTGACACTACCATATTTCGTTTGAACGACACTGCCTTCGACAATCGGTAAGATGTCACGTTGTACACCTTGTCTTGATACGTCTTGGCCGCCTGCATGATTATTGCTGGCTACTTTATCAATTTCATCGATAAAGATAATGCCCATTTGTTCTGCTAATTCTAGCGCTTCTTGGTTTGCTGTTTCATGATCGATTAATTCATCTGCATAATCATCAGCTAGAATTTTACGTGCAGTTTTCACTGGAACTTCACGCTCCACTTTTTTCTTAGGCATCAATTGATTCATCATGTCTTGAACTTGTTGGTTTTGGTTTGTACCTAACATTCCCATTGCACCTGGGTCTTGTTCAACTTTGATACGAACTTTTTCTTCTTCTAATTCACCATTTAATAATTGACGGCGAATTTCAGAACGTTTTGTTTTAACGTCTTCTGTTGGCGGTTCTTCATCTTCATCATCTTGGTTGCCAAAGTTCGGCATCATTCCGCCGAATAATGATTCAAAAGGATTACCTGCATTTTGGTTCGCTTTTTTCTTCATACTCGGTACGAGCAATTTAACCAATTTTTCATTCGCTTTTTTAATCGCTTCGTCTTTAACTTGTTCTTTTCTAGCTTCTTTAACAAGTCTGACAGCAACATCAACCAAGTCACGTACCATGCTTTCAACATCACGTCCAACATAGCCTACCTCTGTGAACTTAGTTGCTTCAACTTTAATAAATGGTGCGCCGACGATTTTGGCCATTCTTCTTGCGATTTCAGTTTTACCCACACCAGTTGGACCAATCATCAAAATGTTTTTCGGAACGATTTCTTGTTTTA
The DNA here is from genome assembly GCF_001838465.1 of Staphylococcus sp. HMSC061G12. Lineage (NCBI taxonomy): Bacteria > Bacillati > Bacillota > Bacilli > Caryophanales > Staphylococcaceae > Staphylococcus > Staphylococcus sp. HMSC061G12. The sequence continues at coordinate 110,625 of NZ_KV837068.1, read as the reverse complement.
ATTCTTCGTCCAACTGACTTCGGCGATATCTGTTTCTCAAAGCAATGGCTACTTTCTTCTTAGCGTCATCTTGACCGACAATGTATTCATTCAAACGCGATACAATGTCTCTTGGGGTAAGTTTGATTGCGCTAGCATCCATTCGTTGATCAACCTCCAATATATAATTTACCTCTTCCAATGTTTTGGAAAAATAATGTTGTCTTAATTTTCGTTGTACTTATAATTCTTCGACAATAATGTTGTCATTTGTGAAAACACAAATTTCTGAAGCGACTTTCAAACTTGCATAAGCCATATCTTTTGCTGACATGTCTGTATGACGTTTTAAAGCACGTCCAGCACTTAAAGCATAATTGCCGCCTGAACCAATCGCAATTAAATCATCATCAGGTGCGATTACTTCACCTGTACCGCTGACGACTAATATTGCGTTTTTGTCCATTACAATCAGCATTGCTTCAAGTTGTCTCAGCTGTTTATCGCCTCTCCACTCTTGTGCAAGTTCAACTGCAGCACGTTCTAAATTACCGCTGAATTCTTGCAACTTAGTTTCGAATTTTTCGAAAAGTGTAAAAGCATCTGCCACACTACCAGCGAAGCCGGCTAAGACTTTGCCATCATACAGTCTACGAACTTTTCTTGCTGTTTGTTTCATGATGACTTGTTGTCCTAATGTCACTTGACCGTCGCCTGCCATTGCAGCATGACCATTTTGTCTGACCGCAAAGATTGTTGTCGCATGAATTGAATTATTCATTCCTATTTCTCCTTTTTAGCTCGAGGATGTGCATTTAAATAGACTTTGCGCAATTGTTGGTTGGAAACATGCGTATATCGCCCTGTTGTTGAAAGATTGACATGACCAAGCAAAGATTGCACTGTTCTTAAATCCGCACCTTCATTCAACATATGTGTCGCAAAAGTATGTCTCAATTTATGCGGGTGAATATCCGTCACGCCCGATGTGCGTTTCACAATATCATTCAACACATAACGAACGCCCCGTTCAGTAATCGGTCGCCCATTCATATTTACAAGCAAATAATCATGAGACGCTTTTTTGAGCGGAGGAAATTCTGAAAGATAACGTTCAATACTCTCTCTGCACATATTTCCAAAAGGAATAAAGCGTTCTTTATTACCTTTCCCAAGCACTTTCACACCTGGTGAATTTAAATCTAAATCCTCTAACTTAATGTTCACTAATTCTGAAACACGAATGCCCGTACCATATAATAATTCTAAAATGACACGATCACGCATGCCTTTATGTTCATCTTCTTCAACTGTTTCAAATAACGCACTCATTTCTTCTACATAGAAAAAATGAGGCAAATATTGCTCTTTCTTTGGATGCACAAGTTGAACAAAAGGATTTACTACTGTGTCATCTTGCGTCATCCAGTATTCATAAAAAGACCGTAACGTTGAAATTTTACGAGAAACTGTTGTTCTTTTCAAGCCTTTTGAATATAAATAAGATAAATAATTTCTTGCATCCTTATATTCAAAAGATTTTAATTGTAAATGCTCCTGTTCTAAAAAAGAATTAAACTGCATCAAATCGTTGTGATATGATTTCAAAGTATGTTTAGAAAAAAAGCGTTCTACCTTTAACATGTATAAAAAAGAATCTTGGATTTTATTCAATAAAAACCCCTCCATCATTTGCATTGTAGCATATAGACAGAGGGAGCTGCAGTGATTTAAGTCTCGAAACCGCAAACGTTTTCTAAACACAAATCTATTTTATCAAAATATTCATAATTTATCACAATGTTTGCTTAAAGTTTTCTAAGTACGTTAAAGCACGATTCGCTTGTTGCTCATAACGTTCTTTTTTATCTTTAATTCTTTTCTCAAGTGACGGCACTAAACCGAAGTTTGCATTCATCGGTTGGAAGTTCTTATTGTTCTTCGCATGTGAAATATAATATGCCATACTGCCGATCATTGTTTCACGCGGGAAAATCACTTCTGCTTTGCCTTGTAGTTTATGCGCCACATTGATACCAGCCACTAAACCGCTGGCAGCACTTTCCACATAACCTTCTACACCAGTCATTTGACCTGCAAAGTAAACTTGATTATGTCCTTTAAGTTGATATGTTTCACTTAAGACATCCGGTGAGTTGATAAATGTATTACGGTGCATAACGCCATAACGTACAATATCAACATTTTCCAAACCAGGGATTAAACGGATAACTTCTTTTTGTGCACCCCATTTTAAATGTGTCTGGAATCCGACAATATTATAAAGTGTACCTGCTGCGTCATCTTGACGTAATTGAACCACCGCAAATGGACGCTTACCTGTTTTAGGGTCTTCTAATCCTACAGGTTTCATTGGCCCAAATAGTAATGTTTTACGACCACGCTCAGCCATTACTTCAAATGGCATACAGCCTTCGAAATATTTTTCTTTTTCAAATTCGTTCACTGGCGCAACTTCCGCTTCCAACACCGCATCATAAAAACGGTCGAACTCTTCTTCTGTCATCGGACAGTTTAAGTAAGCCGCTTCACCTTTATCATAACGTGACTTCAAGTAGACTTTATCCATATCAATCGTATCTTTTTCGATAATCGGTGCTGCCGCATCATAGAAGTAAAGTTGATCTTCACCTGTAATATCCACAATTTCTTTCGCAAGCCCTTCTGTCGTTAATGGACCTGTCGCAATAATTGTATAACCTTCAGGGATTTTCTCAATTTCTTCATTGATAACTGTAATATTCGGATGTGATTTCAAAGTATCAGTAATATAACCTGCAAAGTCATGTCTATCTACTGCTAACGCACCGCCAGCTGGCACACGTGCATTATCAGCCGCTCTAATAATCAATGAATCTAAGCGACGCATTTCTTCTTTTAACACACCTACCGCATTTGTCAGTGAGTTGCCGCGTAATGAGTTCGAACAAACTAATTCCGCGAATTTATCTGTATGGTGGGCTGGTGTTTGTTTTACTGGACGCATTTCAATTAAATTAACTTTAATACCTCGTTGCGCAAGCTGGTATGCAGCTTCTGAACCAGCTAAACCTGCACCGACCACGTTAACTGTCTCTGTCATAAATAAATCCTCCTCATTCAGATGAAAAGAGGCGAGACGCAAGCAGCGTTGTGCTTTTTGTATCCAACCTCTCAGCTCTTACTTTACTTTTGTACTTCTTCTTTATAATCACAGTTCGAACATACGACTTGACTAGAACGTCCTTTTTTACGAACAACTAAATGATGATCACATTTCGGACAATCTCTGCCGACTGGTTTATCCCATGAGATAAAGTCACATTCTGGATAGTTTGAACAGCCGTAGAAGATTCTGCCTTTCTTCGATTTACGTTCTACCACTTCGCCATCCTTACATTTCGGACATTTCACGCCGATTTCTTTAACGATGGCTTTCGTGTTTCTGCAATCTGGGAAGTTTGAACAAGCCATAAACTTGCCGTAACGTCCCATTTTAATCACCATTGGCGAACCGCATTTTTCGCAATCTTCACCAGCAGGCTCATCTTTAATTTCAATTTTTTCCATTTCTTTTTCAGCACGTTCTACATCGTCTTTGAAGCCATTGTAGAAGTTGCCGACAACATTACGCCAGTTTTCATCGCCTTCAGCGATTTTATCCAGCAATGTTTCCATGTTTACTGTAAATTCAACATCGATGATTTCCGGGAAGTATTCTTTGACTTGCTCATAAACAATTTCACCTAATTCAGTAGGTACGAAACGTTTACTTTCTAACTTCACATAATTACGTTTTTGAATCGTATCAATTGTCGGCGCATACGTAGATGGTCTACCGATTTTCAATTCTTCTAACGTTTTAACTAAACGCGCCTCTGTATATCTTGGAGGTGGTTGTGTGAAGTGTTGAGAAGGTTCGATATCTGTTGCGATTACAGTTTCGCCTTCGTCAATAATCGGCAAGCGTTTGTTTTGTTCTTCTTCTTCATCTTTAGATTCAACGTATAATGTCATGAATCCTTTGAATTTGATTGCTTGACCATTCGCACGGAACTTAATATCACCTTGTTCAACATCCATCGCAACTGTGTCAATTACAGCAGGTGCCATTTGACTTGCGACAAAACGTTCCCAAATCAATTTATATAGACGGTGTTGGTCTTTTGTTAAGAATGATTTCATTTCGTCAGGTGTACGCAGTGTCTTTGTAGGACGAATAGCTTCGTGTGCATCTTGGTCCCCTTGCTTACCTGTTTGTTTACGATGAGATACATATTCTTTACCGTACTTTTCAGTGATAAAGTCTTTTGTTTCTGCTTTCGCATCTGCAGAAATACGTGTAGAGTCAGTACGCATATACGTAATCAAACCAACTGTACCTTGACGTTTAAGGTCAATACCTTCATAAAGTTGTTGTGCAACCATCATAGTCTTTCTTGTTTTGAAGCCTAATTTTCTTGAAGCTTCTTGTTGTAAAGTAGACGTTGTAAATGGATTTGCTGGATTACGTTTCTTCTCTTTACGTGTGACTTTAGTCACTTCAAACTCATTACCATTTAATTGATCTGTAATGAATTTAACGTCTTCATTTTTTTGTAGTTTATACGGTTTGTTTTTATAATGAAGGAATTTCGCTGTAAACGTAGATTTTTTATAACGGAATTTCCCTTCTATTTTCCAGTATTCTTCTGGTTTGAAGTTACGGATTTCATTTTCACGATCAATGACTAAACGTAATGCGACAGATTGAACACGTCCTGCTGAAAGTCCTTTTTTAACTTTTTTCCATAATACCGGAGAAATATTATAACCTACTAATCTGTCTACAATACGACGTGCTTGTTGTGCATCCACTAAATTAATTTCAATACTTCTCGGCGTTTTAAAACTTTCTTTAACTGCATCTTTTGTTATTTCGTTAAATACTACTCGGTTTTTCGCATGTTCATCTAATTTCAAAATGTTTGCTAAGTGCCATGCAATTGCTTCACCTTCACGGTCCGGGTCACTTGCTAGGAAGATTTTCTTTGCTTTTTTAGCATGTCTCTTCAACTCTTGAACGACTGGTCCCTTACCACGAATCGTAATATATTTGGGTTCAAAATCATCTTCAACATCAACGCCCATTTGGCTTCTTGGCAAATCTCTGACATGCCCCATTGAAGCGATAACTTTATATCGTTTCCCTAAATATTTTTCAATTGTTTTAGCTTTTGCAGGCGACTCAACTATGACTAAATTATCTGCCAAAGTAGATCCCCCTCTGCTTCAATAAAATGTTCCTTGTTACAAAGATAAATGATAAACGGTTCATTTTACATTTGTCAATATTTTAATTCACCTGAAAATGAACAGACATCATTTCATTTAAGTCTTTATTTCATTTTTTCAATCAATTTAATGTTTCATAATCTTCCATAATATCTTGCGCACTCAAAACGATTTTCGCGCCTTCTTGTGCGCGTTTTAAATTTCCAATGGTCAATTTTTGAAATAAGCTGCCTGGCAACACATAAACATTTCTGTCTTGTTCTAAAGCTAAATCTACTGTGATTTGTGCGCCGCTTCTTTCTCTAGACTCAGTAATCAGTACGCCTTGCGATAAGCCGCTAATGATACGATTGCGTTCCGGAAATTTATATCTGGCAGGTCTATCTGTGGGGATATATTCTGAGAGGGTTAAACCTGTTTGTTCTATTCGATTTCGTAATGCACGCGTTTCTTTAGGATAATGATGATAATGACCAAATGCTAAAACGCCAATCGTTGCCATATTATAGTGTAAAGCCGCTTCATGTGCAAATGCATCTCCGCCTTTAGCTAAACCTGAAACGATAACGAGCTCATGTAATGCTTCATTCTTAAAGAGGTATTCTAATGCATTTTGTGTATACTTTGTCGCTTCTCTAGAACCGACGACACTTAAATAGTGAGGTGCTTTTAAGCAAGTTCTATTGCCTTTACAAAATAATAATAATGGAGGTGCATAAATGTGTTTAAGTAAGTGAGGATAATCAGGATGAAAAATGGAAATTAAGTAGATGTTTCGAGAGACCAACGATTGATAAATATCATTAGGCTCTATCTGACAATATGTTTGATAATGCAGAAGCATAGTTTTAGAGGCAGTATTTTGTGAAAATTGTCGAAGTTTTGTCATTCTTTCTGGTAAATTTAGTTCAAAATAGTCTGGATACCTGAATAAAAGTGCGTATATTTGCTTTGTGGAGTAACCTGCGTAGCGTAATTTGAGGAGTTCTAAATCTAATTCTTTGAGGTTCAATCGTTCACCTGCTTTCTTGTGGTTTTTTCGTTATTATACGACCTTTTATATAATGGAAACAATACTTTTCTATAAAAAAGCTTATTCAGAGTTTCTACTATTATATATGAAAAATCAAGTTATGTTTCAATGACTATGTGAATACTCAACTTTAACATGAAAAAAGGCACAGACTTGTATCTAAGTACAAATCCATGCCTGGTTTATAAAACGCAGTGAATTACGCGTCTTTTTTAACTGTTAATAACTCTTCATAGATACCTGCTTCTTTAGCTGCTTCAATTAATGTTGAACCAATTTCAGAAGGTGTATCTGCAGTTTTAACACCATTGTCATTCAATGTTTTGATTTTTTCTTTAGCAGTACCTTTACCGCCAGAAATAATCGCACCAGCGTGACCCATACGTTTTCCTGGAGGTGCTGTTTGACCACCAATGAATCCTACAACTGGTTTTGTCATATTTTTACTAATCCATTCAGCCGCTTCTTCCTCAGCAGTACCGCCGATTTCACCGATCATTACGACAGCTTTAGTGTCTTCGTCTTTATTGAATGCATCTAATACATCGATAAAGTTTGTACCGTTGACTGGGTCGCCACCGATACCTACCGCTGTAGTTTGACCAATGCCTTCTTCAGTTAATTGATGCACTGCTTCGTAAGTTAATGTACCTGAACGAGATACAACACCTACGTGGCCTTTTTTGTGGATGTAGCCAGGCATAATACCGATTTTACAATCATCTGGTGAAATAACACCTGGGCAGTTTGGTCCGATTAAACGAGTGTGTTTATCTTCTAAGTAACGTTTAACTTTAACCATGTCTAATACAGGAATGTGTTCTGTAATACAGATTGCTAAATCTAATTCAGCATCAGCACATTCTAAAATTGCGTCTGCTGCGAATGGTGCTGGTACATAAATAACTGATACGTTTGCACCTGTTTCTTTTTTCGCTTCTTCTACAGTGTTGAATACTGGTACACCTTCAACAACTTGACCACCTTTACCAGGAGTTACCCCAGCAACGATTTGAGTACCATATTCAAGCATTTGTTTCGTATGGAAAAGGGCTGTAGACCCAGTGATACCTTGTACAATTACTTTTGTGTTCTTATCTACATATACGCTCATCTTAGTGTCTCATCCTTTCCTTAGACTTCTTTGACAAGTTTGACAATTTTTTGAGCGCCTTCAGCCATAGTTGCTGCTGGCTCAATTGCTAAACCTGAATCTTTTAAGATTTGTTTACCGATTTCAACATTTGTACCTTCAAGACGAACTACTAAAGGTAATGTTAAGTCGACTTCTTTAACTGCTGCTACGATACCTTCTGCGATAACATCACAACGCATGATTCCGCCGAAGATATTAACAAAGATACCTTTAACATGATCATCACCTAAGATGATTTTGAATGCTTCAGTAACTTTTTCTTTCGTAGCGCCGCCGCCTACGTCTAAGAAGTTAGCCGGATTTCCGCCAAAATGATTGATTGTATCCATTGTAGCCATCGCTAAACCTGCACCGTTAACCATGCAGCCGATGTCGCCATCTAAAGCGATGTATGATAAATCATATTTAGAAGCTTCGATTTCTTTTGGATCTTCTTCTTCTAAATCACGTAATTCTAAAATGTCTTTGTGTCTGAATAATGCGTTATCGTCAAAGTTGATTTTCGCATCTAATGCTAAAACATCACCGTCACCAGTTGTAACTAATGGGTTGATTTCAACGATTGATGCATCTTTTTCGATAAATACATTGTATAAAGCGATTAAGAATTTAGCCGCTTTGTTGATTGATTCTTTTGGAATATTAATGTTGAATGCAATACGACGTGCTTGGTATGGTGCTAAACCAACAACAGGATCGATTGTTTCTTTGAAGATTTTTTCTGGCGTTTTAGCCGCTACTTCTTCAATTTCAGTACCGCCTTCTTCAGATGCCATTAACGTTACACGATCTGTTGCACGGTCGATAACGAATCCGACATAATATTCTTTTTGAATATCGCAGCCCTCTTCAATGTATAAACGTTTAACTTCTTTACCTTGTGGACCTGTTTGGTGAGTTACAAGTGTTTTACCTAATAATTCATTAGCGTAAGCTTCCACTTCAGATAATGACTTAGCGATTTTAACACCGCCAGCTTTACCTCTACCCCCAGCGTGGATTTGTGCTTTTACAACATAAACATCAGTGTCTAATTCTTTAGCTTTGTCTACTGCTTCTTCAGCAGTGAATGCTACACGTCCTTCTGGAACTGGAACGCCCATTGAACGAAAGATTTGTTTTCCTTGATACTCGTGGATATTCATTCTCCATCCTCCTGTTTCTTAGGTTAAGTACACTGTTAATTATAGAAAATGTAAGCGCTATTGTAAACTGAAAGCGGCTATTTTTGTCAATTTTGTTAACTTTTAGACTTTATCTCGAATCCTCGTGAAGTGTGATATTGCAACTATTCTAGCTTTTTCCAAATTAATCTGAATATTACACAAGGTTGGAAACAAATATTACAATTTGCACCAACCTTATTTTTAAAACTATTTTGTTGTAAGAGATTTAATTGGTTCAAATGATTTACGATGTTCTGGAATCACACCTAATTTATCAATTCCTGCTAAATGTGCTTTTGTGCCATAACCAACATTATGTTCAAAATCATATCCCGGATGCTGTTTTGCGAGTTCACGCATATAAGCATCACGGTATTCTTTTGCCATGATACTGGCTGCTGCTATGGACACACTTTTTGCGTCACCTTTAATGATAGAAGTTTGTTCAATATCTAACGGTAATTCCATCGCATCAATCAATAAATGCGTCGGTTTGATAGATAAAGCTTCAATCGCACGTATCATCGCCACTTGCGTTGCTTGATAAATATTTAAATCATCGATTTCTTCTGGAGTCGCAATTCCGTAAGCATATGTCGCTTCTGCTTCTAGCGCAGATTTCAGCTGTGCACGTTTAGCAGCTGAAACTTTCTTTGAATCATTTAAGCCATAATATGCATGCCCTTCATTTAATACCACAGCACATGCGACTACTGGCCCAGCTAAAGGTCCTCTGCCGACTTCATCTATACCGCAAATAATCGCCTTATTGTCATGCGCTAAAATATCATTTTCATATAACGACATCTCTTGGTATTGTTCAACAAGTGCCGCTTCCTTTTCTAATTGTCTTTTACGACTTAATAAAGCTTGTTGTACACCTTTTCTTTCATCTTGATGCCATTCAAGTGTTTCCAGTTCAGCTAAAGTTTTTACATCTTTTAACGCTTCTTTAATTGCTTTGATTGACTGTCCCATTATTTAATTTCATCTGCCATCTCTTTATAAATATCAAAACTTTGTGTACCAAGTTTCGCATTTCTAATATCATTAATAATTAATTCAATGACTGATTCATAATCCACTTCATTGCCGCGTTGTAATAGACCACGTCGACGTCCAATCGCATCAAACCATTCAATATTTTCAGCTTCTGCATCTAAATCAACATTATAATGTTTTTGTAATGCTTCAAGCGCGTGTGCTTTATAGAACTCTAAACCAAAAATGGCTACGTCATCTAAGTGTACGATACTATCTTTAATCGCACCTGTTAAACTTAATTTCTTACCAACTATTTGATCTTCGAACTTCGGCCATAAAATCCCTGGTGTATCTAATAATTGCAGTGATTTACCTACTTTAATCCATTGTTGTTGTTTCGTTACACCTGGTGTATTACCTGTTTTCGCAATAGCTTTATTCGCAAGTTTATTAATTAACGTAGATTTACCTACATTTGGAATACCTACAATCATGGCACGGATTGCACGTGGTTTTAACCCTTTCGCTTTATCACGTTCGAACTTTTCTTTTGTCGCTTGTACAGCCGCTTGTTCTACTGATTTCAAGCCTTTACCATGCTTCGCATCTACCGATACTGGGAAATAACCTTTACTTCTGAAATAGTCTTCCCATTTGGCTGTTTCATTTAAATTCGCCATATCTTTTTTATTTAAAATAACCACACGTGGTTTATTTTGAATCACTTCATCAATCATCGGGTTTCTTGAACTGTAAGGAATACGTGCGTCTACTAATTCAAAGACCACATCCACTTTCTTTAACTGTTCGGACACTTCACGTTTAGCTTTCGCCATATGCCCTGGATACCATTGAATAACCATGTTTCATCACCTTTCATTCATCGCTTTACTCTATTTTACATTCTCTCTATTATACTATATTTTGGAAGTCTTGAAAAAATGAAAAAAAGAAACCCAAACAACTGATTAAGTGCTTGAGTTTCTTACATCAATAATTAAATTTATATTAGTTGTTTAATTCTTCTTTCTTTACCACCGGCACATACACTTGTGCTTCATAATCTGATGAAGTCACATCTCCATGTGGATAGAATTCAAAAGCTGGTCCTTCAGCCATGTGATAACCTTCGCTTGCTAGGAACTCAGGGTTAAACACTTTTTGACATACTTGCTGGATTGATTCTGGTACAGGTCCTTTAGCATTTACAACCATATAATCGCCTTGAGGTAAAGCATAAGGATGCAAGCCTGATCCAAATTGATTATCAGAAGTTACCGCAATTAAGTAATTCATCCCTGCTTCTGTAGGTACAATCACTCCTAAGTATCCTTCTAATTGGTGGTTGCTTAATTCAGATAAAGTTTGTTCTTCACCTGATTCATGAAATTTTTGCCATGCTTTGGGTAAATTTTGTTGCGCGTCTTGCATCGTCGCATATTTACTCAAATAACCAATAACCTTTAATTCATTTAAATGCTTTACTTCGTATTCCATATACGCCACTCCCGTCATTTCAATTAAACTTGATTAGTGTTTAATACCCTATATTCTCTATAATATGGCATAAAAAAATACAAGCACCGAAAAAGGTAGATGTTTTCGGTACTTGTATTAATCTCACTTAGACTTATTCTTCGAATTTCGCTAAGTCTTCTGCAATGTGTTCAGACGCTACTAAACCACGTGATTTTGCCCATAATTCACGGTTTACAAAATGAATACGTCCGTTTTTCTTCGCATTGATTGAATTATAAACTTCTGATTGACGTAATTCTTCTAATGCATCTGCATTTTCATCATCAACCATTAAAATTAAACGTTCTGGATTTAATGTTTTTAATTGTTCATCCGTTAATTTAAGATATGGTCCATCTTTATATTCTGGATACGTTTTTGAGTCCGCTTGAGTGATTGCCATTTTGAAGCCAAGACGTTTTAAGAATTGACCAACATAACTGTTCGCATCATGCCCTACAATATGATTATCTGTCACTACTGCAGCCAATGTGCCTAAACTTTTATCTAACGTAATACCCTCTTCGATTTGTTTGATCTTTTGTTCATGCACTGCGACACGTGTTTTCGCTTTTTGTTCTTTTGATACAGCTTTACCGATTAACTCGAATGACTCTAAGTTTTGTTTATAATCGCCATCAAAGCTTTCAAGTAAAATTGTCGGTGCAATTTTTTCTAAATCTCTATAGATTTTGTGATGACGTTCACCGTCAGCAATAATTAATTGTGGTTCCGCTTCTCTTAAAGCATCTAAATCAGGATTGTTTCTATCTCCTAAAGAAACATATTCACCAATCTGTGTTCTGACTGCTTCAAATAAATTCTCTTTATTCCCATCATCAGCAATCGCAGCTGGTTTAATATCTAAAGCTAATAAATCATCTACGAATGAAAATTCTAATGCGGCAACTCTGTCCACATTCTCCGCAACTTGAGTGATGCCTGATTCATTTCTTACTTCAACCATATGATTAAGACCTCCAAATTGATTTGTTATTGATAGTACTCCCATATAATTGTTACCGGTAGTTATATTCCCTATATGTTAGACATTATTCATATTAAGTTAATATGATACTTTACAAAATTTTAATATTATTTGATTTATTTCCCTTTATAATCGCGTTACTGCTAAAATTAAAAAGGGTATATGTAGCATATTACCTAATTCTACATATGCATTTTAATTTCAGGAGAGACAAAAAATGAAATTCACCCTAAAACATAACCTAGTGCGTTTTTTAAAAATTGCTGGTATCGGCACATTAATGATGCTGATTATTTTCTATCCTGCAATCCGCGCTTATACGAAACATCAAATTGTATTCAGTGGTGCAGGCGATGGTTTCAGACAAATGATGCCATTTCAAAAATACTTATATGAACACGTCACACACTTTTCAAGTTTCTACGATATTTCTTTCGGTTTAGGCGGAGATTATATCGCAGATTTAGCTTATTATTATTCAACCTCTCCACTTACCTACTTAAACTTTTTATTTGTGTGGTTAGGCGAACATCTCTTACATATGAATCCAAGCAGTATTGAATTTTGGCCAGGAAACCAATTATTCTTTGCGATTGTCAAAGCTATTTTGACATTTATTGCTGCTTACTATATGATGCGCTATTTTAAATTAAAACGTTATACCGCACTGATCGCTACAATTTTATACACCGCTTCTAATGTCATGATGTATTTCAACTTCACTTGGTCATTTTATGGTGATGTATTGATTTACTTACCGTTGACAATATTAGGTGTAGAAAAGTTATTTAGAGAACGTAAAGCTGCTTTATTGATTATCGGTTTAGGCTTAACACTGATGTCGAACTTTTATTTCAGTTACTATGAAGCTATTATTATCGGTGCTTATTTAATTTATAGAACTATCGCAGTTTATAAAGAGGATATCTTAAACCGCATACAAAAGATTTATATTACAGTGGTAACTATACTACTAAGTTTGATGGTCGCTAGTTTTGGATTTTATACAGGTGTCAGCTCATTCTTGCATAATGATCGTAAACAAAATCCATTATTAGAGTATCCATTTTTTGTAGATTTATTGAACACAGATAAACAAACATTTATATCAGGTTTTCATATTTTATTGTCGATTTTAGTTTTGATTGCCCTACTGCAATTTAAACTATACAAACATTATTTCTATCGTTTATTTGCGATTATGACATGGATTTTCTTATTAGGTTCATTTACCAACCCATTTGATAGTTTCTTTAACGGCTTTTCTATCCCGCAACGCAGATGGGTCTATATGCTAGCAATGAGTGCCGCAATATTGGTTGCTTTGATGATTCAATATTTAGCGGAAATGTCTATCATTTCTTTAATTGCCGCAACAATTCCAGCCGTTTTAGTCTTAATCATTTCATCACGTTATGCTGAAGGCGAATGGCATTGGTGGATCAGCACAGCTGTCATCATCGCAGTATTGGCATTGATATTAATTATCTATAAAGGTCAGATGAAGCATTGGATGAAACTTATGTTAGTCGCATTGATTTTAGTCCAACAATTCTGGCAGTTAAAAGAATATAAAGAAAATATCTTGTCTGAGTATGAAGCAGAAGTAAAACAAGTCACAAATTATGATTACTTCAGTCGCCCGCTAAATAAAAAAATCAAAGCCATTCAAAAAGAAAATCAAGATGATTTAATGCGTATTGATTATATGAGTGTTTATGGTTTAAACTCACCATTCATTTACAACTACAACGGCATCTCGCTTTATTCAAGCATCTTTGATGGTGAAATTCTTAATTATTATGATAATGTGATGCAGATTAATATGCCGATTGATAAAAACAGTACTTATCGTTTATTTAATAACCGAGCTAACTTAATGGCTTTATGGGATGTCACAGACCGCTTCAAAATGGAATCAGATAAAAACATACCATACGGTTTCGAACTAAAAGATAAAATCAAACATGATGATAGAATCTTTGTTCATTCAAAAAATCAAATTGATTATCCAAGTGCACATATTACCAACAAAACATTTAATATGGACCAATTAAAATCACCGTTAGATCGTGAACAAGCCATGTTAGAAGGCGTTGTTTGGGATGATAAAAAAGGTAATTCAACATTCAAAACGAACCCTAACTTACTACCAAAGGCAAAGACAACATTACGCGATGCAAAACAAATAGATCAAAAACATATTCAAGTTCAAAAAAACAATGGCGGTTTAACTATGCAGCTGCCTGAATCCGTTGCGAATAAGTATCAAGATATGTATGTAGAAATGGATGTTGAACGTATCGCACCAGCTTCAGAACACTACGTAAAAATCAATGAATATAAACAAAAACGTAATCGCTTAGACTACAAATACCGACGGTTCGTCAGCCCTGTGACTATGCGTATTAAAGCTTCACCAGAACTGAAGTTACAACTACCAAAAGGTAAATACCGTCTACAGCTTAAAGGTATTTATGGTGAAGATTACAGTACTTTAAATCGTACTAAAGATACTTTAACACCTGTCAAAGTTACTAAGAATAACCGTAACTTACACATTCAAAAACCAAAATCAGCACAAGGTTATATTGTCTTACCTGCTGCCTATAGAAATGGAATGTATGCGTTAATCGATGGTAAGAAACACGAAGTTAAACAAGGTAATGGCATTATGACAGTAATTCCAACTAAGAAAGGTCAAACAGATATTTATTTAAAATATGAACCGCCATTATTAAAACCATTAATCGTCATCACAGGAATTGGTTTAGTGTTGAGCGTGGTCTGGTGCCGTTATCTACTCAGACGAAACAAAACGAAACAATAAAACAAACAGTGTGTATCCTTCTATATTTTGGATACGCACTGTTTTTTTAAATCCCCAACACTATTTTTACCAATGACTTACGCTTTTTTTACTGTCTGTGATTATGCATATACAGCCTATTATCTTCTTACTTATACTATTTTTATATCTCTACTCCATTAACATTCGCCTAGAAAGGTTTGATTACACAACATGAAAGAACGTAACTACCAAAGCACCAATCACGAATATCTGAGTCACATACTTCTAAAATTTAACACGTCACTTTCTACTAAAGCACTTCAAAGTAACTCTATTTCCTATCAGACATTAATGAATCATTTCGATTATCTTCTAAATACTTCTGAAAAAGCATTACTTGAGTCTGTTTTAAATTCCACACTTACGATAATCACACTTTCTAGAATAGACTATTATCAACTCACTCATTTGAAAGCGACATACTATATCATCCCTATTGCTAAAGACCGCTACTACCTCTCACCTGAATTTTTAAATGATTATAACCACTATTGTTTAAATGAAAAATATTCCTCCTTACCTTTGCTTGAAGATTGGGTTCATACAAAAATCGAAACTTTAGCTTCAATAGAAGAAAAGCGTAGATTATATGAAACTATGGATTTTGAAACATGTTTAGCTGATCGTTATAGCACAAAAAATTTAGACTTTATATGTGTGATGGCTAATATTAAAAATTATGATAAACTGACTGATTCTGAAAAGTGTACCTTAATCACCAAAAAAGTGATGAGAGATTATGGCCTATTTGAAAAATTAATTCAAATCGTGCCACCTTTACGTATACTTTTTGCGTATATGGTTTATGAGGATAGAAACAGTTTTGTAGGTGCAGAACTCCCTGGTGAAAATATTGCGGTCTTTATTTTGTTTAGCGACATTGAACTCAGTATGATTTATTTACCTTGTGACTTATTTGAACATTTAAAGTGTTATTTTAGTTTACGTGGTCTGCAGCCTGAAGAAATACTTAAACAGTCGATTGAAGATTTTACAGATCAAGCCTTAGATGAAGACCTTCAACAAGCGTTATTAAAAGATTTGTGCCATAATCGATTATCAGTCGGGGAAGCCAAAAAGGTTCTACCAGCTTTGATGCATAATAAAATCCAGGCAAATATTCTTACTGATTTGAACACTGAAGCTAAAATCAAATTCTTTGAAGCACTTGTAAACTTATACGGTTTTATCCCTATTAAAATAGTGGTCAAACTTTATAATTCATACTTTGAAGCACATGAAACCAGCGCATCTATAAAAGATAAGATAAGCACAGATTATAAAAGTCACATGGTTGCTATCAGCGATAATTATCTTACACATACGACGTTAAAAGAAGCTTATCAAACCCTAAATGCATTATATGAAACTGTCCATTACTATTTACCTTCAACACTTATGGCATTGTTTAAAGCCGCTACTTCAGAGGACTGGATAGAAAATAAGAAATTCGAAGACAGTTTACTGTTTCTGAGAAGTAGCATCAACCTTCAAGGAGAATCCTTTGATATTCCTATATATATGGTTGAAATCGCTATTTTTGAAGATGTCATCCTTCCTAATATCAAAATGGTGCCAAAAGAAGATGACTTGAAGGATGCTGTACAAATGTGGAAAGCACAAGGATTGTATAACAATGTAAAATCGAAACATGTTTTAAAACATGTCAAAATTGTTTATTCTAAAGTGAGACTATGGGCATACAGAGGACATAACCAACGAGAATACAATGAAATCATTCATCAATATCACACACATCAAAAGCCAAGTGCAGATGATTGGAACAGTGACAAATCCATCTAAACTATATAAATAAAAGAATCGCCTTCTCTATTAAAATGGCGATTCTTTTATCGTTCTTATTCTTTTACATCTTTAGGCAATGTATCGAGATAATGGATTTCTTTCACATACTTGCCTTTATGAATAATCACGACATTCTCTTTTTGAGGATCAAAACCATTGAATGTCAGCTTATAAGGCACACGTTCTCCATCTTTTGAGTAAGCTTGAACATTTTCATAGTATTGCGTACCTTTTTCAACCTTCGCATATGATTTTTCTATAGTTAGAAACGGATTGACACGATCTGTGAATTCATTCCTGACAATACTGAATGCGACAACCGCAAAGAATAACAATATCGCAATCGTTACTAAAACCTTCTTTTTCATTTACTTTTACTCCTTCTATGATGATTTTCTTGTTGTACTAGTAAAAATAAGGACTTCATTTTATAGAATGCTTTTATTATACCTAATTTTTCAGAATTTTCATACGACAATTTACATAAAAAAAGACTGTTCCATGATTAGGAACAGTCTTGTCTACTCGTATGTCTATCTGTCTAAGATTAGCGAATTTCTTTAATTCTAGCAGCTTTACCACGTAAGTTACGTAAGTAGTAAAGTTTAGCACGTCTAACTTTACCGCGACGAGTCACTTCGATTTTTTCAATTTTTGGTGTGTGTAATGGGAATGTACGTTCCACACCTACACCAGATGAAATTTTACGAACTGTGAAAGTTTCTGAAACTCCGCCACCGCGACGTTTGATTACGACACCTTCGAAGACTTGGATACGTTCACGAGTACCTTCGACGATACGTACGTGTACACGTACAGTGTCACCGGCACGGAAGTTTGGTAAGTCTGTGCGTAATTGTGATTTAGTAACTGCTTCGATTAATTTGTGATTACTCATTTTATTATTCTCTCCTTCAAACTATGTTCTTGCCTCTACAACAAAATAGCAGCGGATCATAGTGATTTTTCGTGCTTAGCACACTTAAATAATATTAGCACACTGCTATTTGGTTTTCAATTGGTTTTTGTAGTTTTCAAGTATTTTTTCATCTTCTGATGTTAATGGATACTTTGTTAGTAAATCGGGTCTTTTGACAAATGTTCTAATTAATTTTTGTTCATGTCGCCATGCATCAATGTTTGCGTGATTACCTGATAATAAGACGTCTGGTACTTTCATACCTTCAAATTCTCTTGGACGTGTGTATTGCGGAAACTCTAATAAACCATCAGAGAATGAGTCATCTTGATGTGACTGTTGATTGCCGAGTACACCTGGAATCAAGCGTACAATCGCATCTGTCATGCTCATCGCAGGCAATTCTCCACCTGTTAATACATAATCTCCAATTGAGATTTCATCAGTCACTAAATGTTCTCTGATACGTTCATCATAGCCTTCATAATGACCACAAATAAACACTAAGTGTTCTGCTTGGCTCAATTCTTCTGCCACTGCTTGTGAGAAGGGTTTGCCTTGTGGGCACATTAATATCACACGTGTATTTTCTGTCGTCTCAAGGTCTTTCATCGCATTAAAGACAGGTTCTGGTTTCAATACCATACCTTGACCGCCGCCGAATGGATAATCATCAACTTGATTATGTTTATTAACCGCATAATCTCTGAAATTGACGGTGTTCACTGTTAGAATCTCTTTCTCTTGTGCACGCTTTAAAATAGAATGATTTAATACGCCATCAAACATTTCTGGAAACAGCGTTAAATAATCAATTTTCACTCGTCGAACATTCCTTCCAATGGCGTAATTTGAATACGGCGCCCAGAGACATCTACTTCTTGGACAACATCTGCGATATAGGGAATCAAGTACTCTTTATCACCTTGAACGACCCATACATCATTGGCACCTGTTTCAAAAATTTCTTTCACACGACCAATCGGTGTTTCACCATCAAAAACTGTGCAGCCGATAATGTCGGAATAGTAAAACTCATGTTCATCAAGTTCAATTGCTTCATGATCACGCTCTTGTGTCAGAATATCACCTTTAAAGTGCTCCACATCATTAATGTTGTTGATACCTTCAAATGTCAACATATGGAACCCTTTGTGCATACGATAAGAAGCAACTGTTAACGCAATTTCTTCGCCTTTGTGATTCAATGTCAAAACTTCACCAGGTTGAAAGCGTGTGTCTGTAAAATCTGAGTTAGATTTCACACGTACCTCACCTTTTATCCCATGTGTATTTACAATTTTACCGACTTCTACTTTCATGCACATTGCCTCCAATATTTGGTCTCGTGAAAAAAGCTCCAATACTTAACAATAACCCTAAGACAAGTGTATTGTCTCAGGGTTATGAGATTAAAGCAACTTATAGCTTAAATTACTTAGATTGACGTTGGTCGTCGAATTTTTTCAAAATACCTTCTTTAGATAAGATATTGTGAACTGTATCAGTTGGTTTCGCACCGTTAGCTAACCATTTAAGTGCTAACTCTTCGTCGATTTTAACTGTTTGTGACGCATCTTTAGTAACCGGATCATAAGTTCCGATTTGTTCGATGATACGACCATCACGTGGCGCACGAGCATCTGCTGCTACGATACGGTAGAATGGATTTCTTTTTGAGCCTAAACGTGTTAAACGAATTTTAACTGCCATGTATAATTCTCTCCTTTGAGTCTTTGTTTTCTTTTCTACAAGAAATAATAATAACAGGTATCAGAAAGTTTGTAAAGAGGTTTCTCTTTACCAATTTTATTTTTTATCTCTAATACACAGTAAAAGGTGTTGTAAGTCGCTGCTCACAACACCTTTTTCGATTAGAACGGCAAGTTCATGCCTTTCATCATATTTTCAATTTGACTGCGTTTGCCTTTTTTACCTTTGCCTCCGCCAGTAAATTGTTTCATCATTTTCTTCATGTCATTGAATTGTTTCATCAAACGGTTAACTTCTTGAAGTGAACGACCTGATCCTTTTGCGATACGTTTCTTACGAGATACGTTTAAGATTTCTGGTCTTTCACGTTCAGCTAAAGTCATAGATTGGATAATTGCTTTGATATGATCGATTTGTTTATCGCTCATATTCAACTTATCCATACCTTTCATTTTGCCCATACCCGGAATCATTTTCATGATTTCATCTAATGGTCCAAGATTTTTAACTTGGTCTAATTGTTCTAAGAAATCATCTAATGTAAATGAAGCAGTACGCATTTTCTTCTCTAAATCTTTTGCTTTAGATTCATCTACATCTTGTTGAGCTTTCTCGATTAAACTTAACACATCACCCATACCTAAGATACGTGACGCCATACGTTCTGGGTGGAACAATTCTAAACCGTCAAGTTTCTCACTGACACCAATAAATTTAATCGGTTTTTGCGTAACAGAACGGATAGATAAAGCTGCACCGCCTCGAGTGTCACCATCAAGTTTTGTTAAAGTAACACCTGTTACACCTAATTGATCATCAAATGATTGCGCAACGTTGACTGCATCTTGACCAGTCATCGCATCTACAACCAACATAATTTCATTTGGTTTAGACAATTCTTTGACTTCAGCTAATTCGTTCATCAGTTTTTCATCAATATGCAGACGACCTGCTGTATCGATAATCACAAAGTCTAAATGTTCTTCTTTAGCATGTTTTAATGCATTGTCAACGATTTGTTGTGGCTGAACTTGGTCGCCTTCACTATAGACTGGAATGTCTAATTGTTTACCGACTGTTTGAAGTTGGTCAATCGCTGCTGGACGATAGATATCGGCTGCAACCAACAATGGTTTCTTATTGTATTTTTTACGCATTAATAATGCTAATTTACCTGCAGTTGTCGTTTTACCTGCACCTTGCAGACCAACCATCATCACAACTGTCGGCGGTTTATTTGCCATATTAACCGTCGCATTTTCGCCGCCCATTAATTGTGTTAATTCATCTTTAACGATTTTGATAACCTGTTGGCCAGGTGTTAAAGATTGCATGACATCTGAACCTAAAGCACGTTCAGAGACAGTTTTGATAAATGATTTTACCACTTTGAAGTTAACATCGGCTTCAAGCAATGCAAGACGCACTTCACGCATCATTGCTTTAATATCCGCTTCAGTCACTTTCCCTTTTCCTCGGATCTTCTGCATGGTCGCTTGTAAACGATCGGATAATCCTTCAAATGCCATCCAAGTGACCTCCTTATTCTAATTCTTCTAGTTTCTCAATATATTGTTTCAAGGCATCCGGATCTTCAATAGATGCTTTCATTTGAGTATAAATTTCACGACGTTGTTCAAATTTTGAATAAAGCGCTAATTTCGCTTCATAATCTTCTACTAAATCACCAGTTCTTCTTATGTTATCATATACTGCTTGGCGACTCACATCAAAAGTATCTGCGATTTCGCTCAAAGAGTAATCTTCAAGATAAAATAATTCCAAATAATTACGTTGTTTTTTCGTCAATAAAGATTGATAAAAATCAAACAAGTAATTCATGCGCAATGTTTTAACTAAATCATTTTTGCTCATCAGGTGTGTCACCGTCGTTTTCTGTTGTTTCTGCTGCTTCTTCTTGATGTTCTTCAACTGTTTGTTCAATCATGTCCGCAAATAAGCCATAAACATAGCTTTCAGGATCGAATGGTTGTAAGTCATCTAATTGCTCACCTAAACCGACATATTTAACTGGAATATGCAGTTCATTACGGATGGCTAATACAATACCACCTTTAGCAGTACCGTCAAGTTTTGTTAATACAATACCTGTGACATTCGTTACATCTTTGAAGTTACGTGCTTGTGATAATGCGTTTTGTCCAGTTGTCGCATCAAGGCAAAGCAATACTTCATGTGGCGCATCTGGAACCGCACGTCCGATGACACGTTTCATTTTTTCTAACTCATTCATCAAGTTCGCTTTGTTTTGTAAACGTCCTGCAGTATCACAGATTAAAATATCGACACCTTGGTGTTTAGCCGCATTAATCGCATCATACATCACAGCTGCTGGGTCTGAACCTTCGCTTTGGCTGATAACATCTACTCCGACACGTTCGCCCCATACTTTTAATTGGTTGATTGCACCAGCTCTGAATGTATCACCTGCCGCAAGCATCACTTTTTTACCTTCTGCTTTATAACGGTGTGCCAATTTACCGATAGTAGTCGTTTTACCTACACCATTGACACCGACCATTAAGATGACATTCAAACGGCCATCTTCTAAGTTCATCACTTCAGAATTATCGTCTTCTTGTTGATAAATTTCTACAATTTTTTCAACGATAACTTCTTTTAAGTCTTCTGTTTCTTTAATGTTACGTCGTTGTGCTTCTGTACGTAGTTCATCAACTAATTCCATCACTGTGTTGAAACCTACGTCAGCAGTAATCAACATTTCTTCTAAGGCTTCGAAGAAATCTTCATCCACAGTACGATAACGTGCAATCAAGTTATTTAATTGCTCTTGGAAGTTTTCACGTGATTTCTCTAAACCTTGTCTGAATTTCGCACCTAATTTTTGTGATTCAATTTCTTCAAATTCTTCAATAGAAATTAAACCGTCATCAAAATCGAAATCATCTTTCGGTTCTTCTTTAGGTTTTGCTTCAGGTAACGTTGATTTTTCTTCTTTTTCAGCCGGTTTCTTGTCTTCTTCTGACGATTCCGTCTGGTCTAAGTCTTGAAGCTCTTTTTCTTCTTCCGTTGGTTTGCCCGCAAACTTATCTTTTAGTCGTTTAAAAAAGCTCATTTTTCTTCCTCCTTCAACACTTCATCTATCGTATTTAAATTCACACTTACCAGTTTAGATACACCAGATTCTTGCATCGTAATGCCATATAGTCTATCAGCCGCTTCCATTGTTCCTTTACGGTGTGTAATCACAATAAACTGTGTCTTCTCAGATAATTGTCTTAAGTAATTCGCATAACGAATTACATTCGCCTCATCTAAAGCTGCTTCTACTTCATCTAGTATAACAAATGGTGCTGAGCGTACTTTCAATAACGCAAATAATAAAGCAATTGCACTTAATGCACGCTCTCCGCCACTAAGTAATGACAAATGCTGCAACTTCTTACCTGGTGGTTGTACGATAATTTCAACACCTGCAGTTAAATAGTCATCATCTGTTAATTTCAGTTCAGCTTGGCCTCCGCCGAATAACGATTTAAACACTTCTGAGAAATGTCCTTGAACCGCATGGAATGTTGTTTTGAATCGATCCATTACCGCTTGGTCCATTTCACGAATGATTTGTTCTAATGTCGCTTCCGCTTCTCTTAAATCAGTACGTTGTTCATCTAAGAAAGTAAAGCGTTCATACACTTCTTCAAACTGTTCAATCGCATTAAGGTTAACTGGACCTAATTCTTCAATCGACATTTTAGTCAATTTCACTTTCTGTCTTAAAGCGTCAATCGGCTCATCTTGTTCATAAAGGTCTTTTGCTGCTTCAAACGTTAAATGATAATCATCATTTAAGTGATCCATACTATGTGAAATCAACACATCCAATTTGGATTGCTCTGCTTTGATATCTTGATAGCTGTTTTCAATTGATAGGATATCGCGATGTGTTTCTTGAAGTTTGTCATCAAATTCTTCTATTGAAGCGTTCGTTTCTTGACGTTTACCTTTTAATACGTCTAAGCGTTCATTTAAATCTGCTTTTTCTTGTTGTTTGATTTCAATATCTTTTTGAATCGTTTCAAAGGCTTTTTGTCCTGTCACTTCATCCGAGTTGAACAGCTCAATATCTTCCGCTAATTTTTCTTGTTGAAGTTGATTTTGTTTGATTTGATTATCAATACGTTCAAGTTGTTGACGTTGTGTTTTACTACGTTCTTTCAACACAGCTAAATCTGATTGTTTTTGATGCAATTGTTGCTGTAATTGTGCAGTACTTTCTTTACCTTCTTTAGATAATTGCGTCAAACTTTCAATTTGTTGCTCTAAATCGGTTAACTTTTTCGCAAGTTGTTCTTTTTGTTGTTGTTTCGCTTCTAAAGTTTCACGGCTCTTTTCACTTTGATAGCCATCATTTTTCTCAAATTCAAACTCTTCATGTTCACTTTTAATATGTGCTTCACTTTTCTTCAAACGGTCTAATTCTAGTTCGATATTATGCACCGCTTGTTTAGCTTCGTTATATTGTTGACTGATTTTTAAATATGTTTCACTCAATTGATTCGCTTCATCTTTGACTGCTTGAACTTCTTTTTCAAATTGAGTTGTCTGCTGTTCAAATTGTTTCAACTGTTCACGCAACTGCGTCAATTCATCACGTTGTGCTAAAATGCTTTTCGTCTGACGTTGACCGCCACCAGTCATAGAGCCGCCTGGATTCACGATATCGCCTTCTAATGTCACAATACGTGTACGATAACGAATCGCTTGTGCTAATTCATTTGCATGTTTTAAATCATCAACAATAATGGTATTGCCGATCAAATTATAAATAATCGCACTATAGGTGTTATCTACACCGATTAAATCCGCAGCCACCCCGACAAAACCTGTTGCTTGTTGGGCAGTGTTCATAATATCGGCTTGTAAACGTCTTGGTTGAATGACATTTAACGGTAGGAATGTTGCTCTGCCTAAACGGTTTTGTTTTAAATAAGCAATCGCTTGGCGTCCATCTTTTTCAGTATCCACAATGATATGCTGCATAGAAGCACCTAATGCTGTTTCAATAGCTGTAGTTAATTCTGAGGGTACATCAATCACTTCTGCTACTGCGCCATGGATACCGTTCAATGGATTGTTTTTCGCTTTCAAGACATGCTTTACACCATTGAAGAAATACGTATAGTCTTCTTCACGACTGGTTAAACTTTCTATTTTAGCTTTCAATTTATCTGTATAACGATACGCTTGGTATAACTTTTCTTCGTATTCGTTTTGTTTATTTTTCGTTTCAGTCAGTTGTGCTTCATTGTCTTTTTGTTGCTGCTCTAAGGAAGCTAATTGTTGTTGTTTTTCTTTTTGTTGGGCTGTGATTTGATTAATTTCAGACTGAATTGATTTTAATTGGTTGAACGCATCTAATAAACGACTATCTAAACGATTTTGTTTGGCTTCGTTTTCTTCGATAGTGCGTTGGAGGAAGCGAATATCGTTATTAACCTCTGATTGTTCAGACATTAAATCATAATAACTGTTTTTAATCTCTTCAAGTTGCTCTTCATGATCTGCATCTGATACATATAATTGGTCTTCAAGTTTTTTTACTTCTGCAGCTAAACTTTGTTGTTTTTCAGTCAGCGCTTGTTTATCTGCTTTAGCCTGTTGTTGATCTTCAATCAGTTGCGCATGTTGTGCTTTCAATGCTTCTTGTTCTTCTTCATAACGCGCATTCGTTTGTGATTGGTTACGCTTACGTTCTTCTAATACATTCAGCTGACCTGATAATTTTTCTGCTGCTTCTGTTGCTTGGACTAACTGATAATTCAAGCGTTCAATTTCATCGTTTTGTTGATTTAATTCCGCTTTATAATTCGCTAGCGTGCGAGAATAGCGATTTTGGTCTGCTTCTTTTTGCGCTTGTTGGCTCTTTAAGATATTTAAGCGTTCATCTGCTTTACTGATAGCTTCGTTATACTCATTAATATCATGAACCGTCACCAATACATCGCTTTTCTTCATTTCTTTAGATAAATGTTGATACTCTTTCGCAATCGCTGCTTCTTCTCTTAAAGGTTCTACACGACCTTCTAAATCATACAAAATATCTTCAACACGATTTAAGTTTTCTTCTGTTTGATCTAACTTTTGAACAGATGCTGCTTTACGTTTTTTATACTTTAATACACCTGCAGATTCTTCAATAATTTGACGTCTGTCAGCGGGTTTCGCATTCAAAATTTCATCTACACGGCCTTGTGAGATAATGCTGAATGCTTCTTTACCTAGTCCTGAATCTAAAAAGAGATCTGTGATATCTCTTAAACGGGCACGTTCGTTATTTAAATAATACGCACTCTCGCCGCTGCGGTACAGCCTGCGTGTAACGATGATTTCGTCTTCTTCAACGTTTAATTGATGTGCATGATTATCTAATTTTAATCGAACTTCCGCATAGTTTTGTGCTTTGCGATGTTCTGCGCCGGAAAAGATAATATCTTCCATTTTCGAACCGCGTAAAGATTTCGCAGATTGTTCACCTAAGACCCATTTGATGGCATCTGTTACGTTACTTTTACCGCTGCCGTTCGGACCTACAATTGCGGTCACACCTTGGTCAAAGTGGACTTCAGTTTGCTGCGCAAACGATTTGAATCCGACTGCATTGATTGATTTTAAATAAACCATACTTCACTCGATCTCCCTATCACTGTTTGACACAGCTTGTTCATTGTTTCTGATTCATCACTTTATAAGCCTTCTCTGCGGCTTTTTGTTCTGATTCTTTCTTCGTTCTGCCTTGGCCTTCTGCCACCGCTTCACCTTCTAATAATACTTCTGAGGTAAATAGACGGTGATGTGCTGGACCTTCTTCATGAATTAAACGATATGTGACACTGCCTTTATTCAAGCGATGAATATATTCTTGGAATTGTGTTTTAAAGTCAATGACACCCATTAGCGCATCATCTTCAACGTATGGGAAGATAACTTCTTGCGCAAATTGCCATACCACATCTAATCCTTGGTCTAAGTATAAAGCGCCTACAAAAGCTTCAAAGGCATCTGATACGAGCGATGGACGTGTACGTCCACCTGTTTTTTCTTCGCCTTTGCCAAGTAGTATTAATTCATTTAATTTGATTTTATTCGCAAATATTACAAGTGAGGGTTCACAAACGATGGTCGCGCGCATTTTTGTCAGATTCCCTTCAGGCAATCCTGGATATTTGTCATATAAATACCGTGAAACCGTCAATTCTAATACCGCATCTCCTAAGAACTCTAAGCGCTCATTATGCGCAAGTCGGTCCATATTAAAATCGTTGATAAAACTAGAGTGTGAAAATGCTTGTTGATATAGAGGTAAATGGTCATACGTGAGATGTAACATCTCCATTTTTTGTGCAAACTTTTGATTAAAAGCCTGCAGCATAGCGTCTTTCTTATGCTTGGTCAAAAGATGACCTCCTTTTAATTTTACAGAATACAACATCGCGCTGTATGCGCTTATGTGTCTCATTTTACGTGAATTTAATGCAAAACAAAAGAAAAATCTGAGTCGCTGATTAAGACGACTCAGATAATATTGTTATTATTTTTCAAGGTTGTTGATGAAGTTTACTGCGTCACCAACTGTATTGATTTTTTCAGCTTCTTCATCTGGAATTTCAGTACCGAACTCGTCTTCTAATTCCATAACTAATTCTGCGATATCAAGTGAGTCAGCGCCTAAATCATCTTTGAAAGATGCATCTTCAGTTACTTTGTCAGCATCTACACCTAAACGGTCAACGATGATATCTTTAACTTTATCGAAGTTTTCCACGTCGATTCACCTCCTTTAAAAAGCCTATACGACTCTATTATTTTCCCATTTTATCATCAAGAATACAAGTAGGATTACCCCACAAAATAGTGTAATCCCACTACTTCTCGTGAATTAATGGTTATTATTCCATAAACATACCGCCATTAACATGGATAGTTTGGCCAGTAATGTATTTTGCTTTGTCAGAAGCTAAGAAAGCTACTGTGTTCGCAATGTCTGTATCTTCACCGAAACGGCCTAATGGAATTTGTGATTTCATTTGATCTTTAAGGTCGTCATTCAACGCATCTGTCATATCAGAAACGATAAAGCCTGGTGCTACTGCGTTAACTGTAATGTTACGTGACGCAAGTTCACGTGCTGCAGTTTTTGTTAAACCGATAACCCCTGCTTTAGTCGCAACGTAGTTTGCTTGACCAGGGTTGCCGACTGCGCCTACCACACTAGATAAGTTGATGATTGCACCGCTTCTTTGTTTCATCATTTGACGTGTTGCTTTTTGAATACAATTGAACACACCTTTTAAGTTTGTGTTGATCACGTCATCCCATTCTTGTTCTTTCATACGCATTAATAAGTTATCACGTGTAATACCTGCGTTGTTGACTAATACGTCTAAAGAACCGAATTGTTTTACGACTTCTTGAATCATGTCTTTAACTTCATCAGGATTTGCGACATTTGCTTGAATCGCAAAGGCTTCAACACCTTTATCCTTGATTTCTGCGACAACTGCTTCTGCTTTGTCTTTATTGCCTGCATAGTTGACTGCGACATTATAACCTTCTTCAGCTAACTGTAACGCAATACTGCGCCCAATACCTCTTGAAGCTCCTGTTACTAATGCACTTTTACTCATGTTCATTCCATCCTTTAACATCTTCGAGTGTTTGAATCGAAGTTAATTTAACGTCTCTGTTGATTTTCTTGATTAAGCCCGATAAAACTTTGCCTGGTCCGATTTCAATAAAGTGGTCGACACCTTGTTCAATTAAATACTCAGTTGATTGAATGAATTGAACTGGTGAATACAATTGTTTGACCATGTTTTGTTTAATCACTTCTGCGTCAGTTTCAGCTTGCGCATGATAGTTTTGAACAACCGGAATTTCAGCATCGTGCCATTCGAATTGATTGATGTAATCTTCGAAGTCTTTTTCAATGACTTGCATCATAGATGAGTGGAAAGGTCCTGACACTTTTAATGGTAAGACACGTTTCGCACCTAAGCCTTTGCCTTCTTTCACAATACGATCAATCGCTGTTTTATGACCTGAAACTACAACTTGACCTGGTGAGTTGATGTTCGCCGGTTCAATAATAGAACCTTCTTCTGATAAATCTTCACAGATTTTTGCGACATCATCATAATCTAAACCAAGTACCGCTGCCATGCTGCCGACACCGCTTGGGAAAGCTTGTGCCATCAATTCGCCTCTTTTACGGACGATTTTAACCGCGTCTTCGAACGCTAAGACTTTTGCTGCGACTAAACTTGAATACTCACCCAAGCTGTGTCCCATTGTATAGTCCGCATCAACATCACCTAATGCGTTTAATAACGCAATACTATGTGTTAACAATGCCGGTTGCGTGTTTTCAGTTTCGCCTAGTTTACTTTCTTCATCTGTAAACATAGTTTCTAATAAATCAAAGCCTGCCGCACCTTGTGCAGCATCTAAAATTTCAGTAGCTTTTGTATCTTGTTGATACAAATCTTGCGCCATACCTACTTTTTGTGCACCTTGTCCTGGAAAAATAATTGCTGTTTTACCCATTTTGTTCACCTACCGTCTCTTTCATTACTTCAACAATATGTTGTTCTCCTGCAATTTTCGCTTGGCGAATCGCAGAATAAAAAGCTCTCGCATTAGAACTGCCATGTGCTTTAACCACAATACCATCTAAGCCAAGTAATACAGATCCGCCATATTCAGCGTAATCCATTTTTTTACTCATGTTGCTTAAGTCTTTTTTCAAGACTAAGGCAGCTAATTTATTTTTAAAGCTTGCCATTAATGTAGACTTTAACATTTTACCGATTGATTTCGCAGTGCCTTCTAAATTCTTTAAGACCATATTGCCTGTAAAGCCATCAGTGACCACGACATCAGCCGCATCTTCCATTAAAGTTTTCGCTTCAACATTTCCTGAGAAATAGAATGATGGATCAGCTTTCATTAAATCATACGTCGCTTTCGTTAAACTGTTACCTTTTTTCGCTTCAGTTCCGATGTTTAATAATGCGACTTTCGGTGCACCGATACCACGGATTTTCTCAGCGTAAATATTGCCGAGTTGCGCATATTGTAATAAATGTTCCGGTTTCGCATCCGCATTCGCACCGACATCTAAGAACACAAAACCTTTACCTGAAACTGTCGGTAAAGTTACAACTAATGCTGGACGTGCGACACCTTTAATACGGCCGACAATAAATAAACCTGCTGACATCAAAGCTCCGGTATTACCAGCTGAGACACAACCAGAAGCTTCACCGTCTTTAACTGCTTGTGCAGCTCTGACCATTGAACTGTCTTTCTTACGTTTTATGGCACGAACCGGCTCATCTTCCATTTCGATTTCTTCAGTCGTATGACGGAAATCCAAACGATCATGTTTTAGTGTGCACTGTGCTTCATCTCCGAATAAAATTATATGTAAATCTGGGAAGTCATTCAACGCTTGCTCTACCGCTACTAACACGATACCCGGTGCGTCATCTCCGCCCATCATATCAATGGCTAATGTCACCATTTCGTGATCACTCCTCGTTATAATAATACATTTTAAATGTACCTTTAAAAACACATTTATCTTTCACATAAGACGAAACCGCAACAGTAATATATTTCGAACCGAAATCAACCACTTGCGCAAAGGCATGGACTGTATCATGCAGTTTCACTTGTTTTAAAAACGTCACTTGGCTTTCTCTTGTCAGCACCATACTCTTTTGGATTAAAGCAACGCATAACGAATTCGCTTGCGCAAAAAGAATATGTCCACGTGCAATGTCATTACGTGTAAAGACTGAATCTTCCGTAATATAAATTAAAGATTCTGCAGTCACATCTGGTTCTACCCGGATTAAATCTCCGATAATCTCATTTCCTTCTATTGCACGAATATGCTTATAGTTATGCTCAGCAACGGTTTTAATACGTTTACGTAATTCTGGAATCTTCAAAAACGTTCTATCTAATCTGATGGTTTGGATACTGACAGAAAATAAATCACTGAGTTCATTATCAGTCATAAAGGGGTTTTCCTGCAGTCGTTGTTTGATAGCTTCACGTCGTTCTTGTTTCTTCAACTTCATCGCTTTACCCCCTAATTAGTACCAAGTCTTAAGACTACCTACATATCATATCATTTTCTCTTAAATTTGCTCAACAAAAAACACAACAGCCTAATTAAGTATAGTGTATCGAAATTAGTCTGTTGTGTCATGTATTGTTAAATCAAAAGGATTTGTCATTATTTAAAGCGTTCATTTTTAATCAAAACTTGTATGCAAGAGATTTTGTTCTACAAAGTTGCGCAAAATCGCGTATTGGTCTGTAAAGAAGACACCTGATTGAATAAGTTCTGCCGCTTCATCTCTTGCGACTTCTAACATACGATAATCTTCGACTATGTTTGCGACTAAGAAATCAGGCAGACCACTTTGTTTTACCCCGAAGAAATCACCAGGTCCACGCATTTCTAAGTCACGCTCACTCAGTTCAAATCCATCTGTCGTTTGCGTCATAATAGTCATACGCTCAATCCCTGTTTCTGTTTTAGGAGAGGCAATCAGCACACAATAACTTTGATGGTCGCTACGACCGACACGACCTCTTAACTGATGGAGTGTAGATAAACCGAAACGATCAGCATCATAAATAATCATAAATGTCGCATTCGGTACGTTTACACCCACTTCAACCACTGTAGTTGAAACTAAAATATCAATGTGATGTTGGTTAAAGCGCTGCATTACATCATCTTTTTCATCTGCAGGCATTTTACCATGCAGTAAGCCGACGCGACCAACACCATAATGTTGTTCGAGTGATTCATATAACTCTACGACGTTTTGTACATCTTCTAAGTGTTCCGAACTCTCAATGAGTGGACTGATCACATAAGCTTGTCTGCCTTTATTTAATTCTGCTGTCATTTGGTTTAGGACCGATTCATAGGCTTCATGTTTTGCCCACATCGTTTTAATTGGTTTACGACCTTTAGGCAATTGTTTAATCGATGACACATCCATTTCACCAAAAACAGAAATGGCTAATGTTCTTGGAATCGGTGTCGCAGTCATAAAGAGCACATTCGTCATAGCTCCCTTTTCACGTAATGCTTGGCGTTGGTTAACACCAAAGCGATGTTGTTCATCGGTTATCACTAGTCCGACATTTTGGAAAGAGACATCATCTTGAATCAAAGCATGTGTACCGATTAGACAATCAATTGTGCCGTTTTCAAGTTGCTCTAGTAAGAGTTTTCGCTTCTTACCTTTAACTGAACCTGTCAGTAACGCAACATTCATGCGGTCGCCAAATAGCTCCGTTAAACTTTCCGCATGTTGTTCCGCTAAGATTTCAGTCGGTACCATTAAGGCAGATTGATAACCTGCTGTCTTTAAGGCATACATACATAAAGCGGCTACGACTGTTTTACCAGAACCTACGTCACCTTGAAGGAGGCGGTGCATGCGAAGCGGTGCTTTCAAGTCTCTAAAGATTTCATTCACTGCAGTTTTTTGCGCATCCGTTAATTCAAACGGTAAACTGTCAATAAAATCTTTGACTTGTGCTAAATCATAATCAATTTCAATCGCTTCATCACTCGATTTTTCTAAACGATTCAACCACTGCATCCGCAATTCAAATAAGAACAATTCAGTAAAAGCGTATGTTCTGCGCGCTTTTAATAACGCCGTTTTATTATCTGCGTAATGCAACGTTCTAATCGTTGACGCTAGCGATTCTAGTTTATATTTTTGACGTAAATCTTCAGATAGCCATTCGTTAATCTCAATATCATCTAACACTTTACGAATGATATCTCGAAGCGTCTTTTGTTTAATGCCTTCTTTAATGCGATAGACGGGTTCTAATTGTTCGCCGTCTTGTGTTTGTTCTGGCTGATTCGTCGTAAAGAGACGCATGCCATTGATTTCTTGTTTCGCACGATTCCATTTACCTTTAATTGTCACATGGTCATGCAAGTTGATTTTCTTTTTTAAATACGGTTGGTTAAAAAACACAGCTTTAACCGCTATATTGTTGACCATTAAATGGACAGTAACTTTAGAACGGTTTCTGCCAAAAAAAGCGACAGTGGGCGTTGTGTAAACTTCGCCGACCACTGTCACAGTTGATTGATCTTCTGCTTCGTTTAAATCTATAACACTATTATCTTCATAGCGTACAGGTAAATAAAGCACTAAATCTTCTACGTTATAAATATTTAATTCATTTAACACCGCTATACGTTTTGGACCTAAACCTTTGATTTGGTCTAACGTATACGGCTGATCAATGAGGTTTACTTTAGACATGTTAATCACCAAATATTTGTTGTTTTAAGCGTTGGCCGGTTGGTGTTCCAGCGAGGCCGCCACGTCCTGTTTCACGCAGTGCAGAAGGCATCGTCTGCCCGATACGATACATTGCTTCTATCACTTCATCTGTCGGAATACGCGACGTCACGCCCGCAAGTGCCATATCCGCTGACACAAGCGCATTCGAAGCACCTGCCGCATTTCTCTTTACGCAAGGCACCTCAACTAATCCCGCTACCGGGTCACATACTAAACCTAGCATATTCTTCATACAAATTGCAAAAGCTTCAGCTGATTGCTGCGGCGTACCACCAGCCATTTCAACCGTTGCGGCTGCAGCCATCGCAGCGGCAGAACCGACTTCTGCCTGACAGCCGCCTGATGCACCAGAAATGGATGCGTTATTCGCAACCACAAAGCCGAATGCACCTGCTGTCAACAAGAAGTTCAACATATCACGTTGCGTAGGATTAAAACGATGCTTAATCGCAAATAATACACCCGGCACAACCCCTGCAGAACCTGCAGTCGGTGTCGCACAAATTTTCCCCATTGCCGCGTTCACTTCATTGGTCGCCACTGCTTTACTCACCGCATCTAATAAAATCGGACCTGATAAAGCTTGTCCGCTTTCTAAATATCTTTTAATCAGTACTGCATCGCCACCCGTTAAACCCGTTGTAGAAGTCACCCCGTTTAATCCTTCTTCTAAGGCATTTTCCATCGTTTTAAAATGATGCGACATCCCCGCATACACTTCCTCAGCCGTCGCACCCGTCACGTCCATTTCTTGCTCTAACATAATTTCATGAATCGCTTTGTCTTCAGTTTCACATCTCTTTACTAATTCTTCTACTGTTTGAAACATCTTATATCCCCCTCTCTTTCTAATCTTCCATTAAGGATACCGCTGTAACATCATTAACCATTCTAATTTGATCTAAGATAGCTTCATCCGGTCTTTCATCTAATTCACAAGTCATCAATGCAGAATCTCCTTTTTCTTTACGCGCAACTTGCATAGAACCGACATTAATACTGGCTTCGCCTAAAATATTCGTGACTCGTCCGATAGTTCCGAAGGTATCTCGATGAAAGACTAATAATGTTGGATAGTTACCTGAGATACTGATTGGGAAACCATTAATAGCGACAATTTCAATTTTGCCTCCACCGATAGAAACACCTTCTACAGATAATGTTTGATCACCTTTCGTCATACTTAATACCGTCGTATTCGGATGCGGTTTATCTTCGTGCATAGAAATAAAGTTAACCGTCATTCCTAATTCTTCTGCCGTCTGTAAACTGGTCTTGATACGGTCATCGTCTGTATCATAACCAAGCAAGCCTCCAACTAATGCAACATCTGTCCCATGACCTTGATAGGTTTCCATAAACGAACCATATAAATAAATATCGACACGGTCTGGCAAATCCCCGAATAATTCACGTGCAACCATTCCGATTCTGACTGCCCCTGCAGTATGAGACGATGAAGGTCCGACCATCGTCGGTCCGATAATTTCAAAGACGCTTTTAAATTTCATGTTAATTCCCCCTCGCATTAATTTTTGATTATTGCAACTATTTTAAATATTATAACAATTATTCTCGTAAATAAGCACTTATTTTCACACTAATCTTACAAAACTTTTGTATTTCATCGTTTTTGTCATGTACAAACTATAAGTTTTCTATATTTATGCTTACACACAGAAAAATCCACTTAGACCGCTTTAGTCTAAGTGAATTTTTTATATACATTACTTTATATGATTTTCAACGTTATTCTACAGAGAATAAATATGGATAAATCGGTTGATCGCCGACTTGTTCATCGACTTCTGCATCAGGATAAGTTTCTTCTAACCATTCTGTTAATGCTTCAGTTGTTTCTGCATCAGCATCTTCACCTGTAATTACTGTAACAATTTCAGTTTCATCATCCATCATATCAGCTAACAATGCTTTCGCTGCTTCTAATTGTGTTTTCTGACTTGAAACAATTTTACCTTCTTTAAGGCCCATAAATTCGCCTTCTTTGATTTCTACACCATCAATTGTAGTATTACGTACAGCGTTTGTAATAGAACCAGAAGTCACATCTTCTAATGCTTGTGTCATATTTGATTGATTATCTTCTAATGACGCATCTGGTAGATATTGGAACATTGCCGCAATCCCTTGCGGAATAGATTTCGTCGGAATAACTACTGTTTCAGCTTCAACAATCTCAGCTGCTTGATCACTCGCCATTTGAATGTTTTTGTTATTCGGCAAGATAATAGCTTTTTTCGCGCCAGATTGTTCAATCACTTTAACGATGTCTTCTGTTGATGGGTTCATTGTTTGACCGCCGTTAATAATAGACGTTGCACCCATTGATTTAAAGATATCTGAAATACCATTACCCATAGAAATCGCAATAATCGCAGTTTCTACTTGTGGTGTCTCATCGTTAGATTTTTGTTTTTCTTTATTGACCACATTGCGGTGTTGTTCACGCATATTTTCAGCTTTGACTTTAATCAATTCACCATACTCTTGGCCATAGTTGAAGACTTCACCTGGATGTTCAGAGTGCACATGTACTTTCACAATTTCATCATCATTGATGACAAGTAAAGAATCTCCGAATTTAGACATGTCTTCGCGGAATTGCTGCTCATTGAATGAACGTTTATGTTTGTCAAAACGTACCATCATTTCCGTACAGTAACCATAGACGATATCTTCTGTATTAATGACACCATGGAAATCATGTTCGTCATTCACAAATGTTTCAGTATCTAGTTTTGGTTTTGTCGCTTCGACTTTTTCACCTTTCATCGCAATTAAGAAACCTTCATAGACACACATTAAACCTTTACCGCCACTGTCGACTACGCCGACTTCTTTAAGTACTGGTAATTGGTTCGGTGTGTTTTCTAAGGCAACTTGACCATATGCGATAATCGCTTCTAAGACTTCTACACAGTCTTCAGTCGATTGTGCTTTCTCAACACCTGCTTTAGCCGCTTCTTTTGCAACCGTTAAAATTGTCCCTTCTACCGGTTTCATCACTGCTTTATAAGCTGTTTCAATACCCGCTTCAAAGCTTTCTGCGAAGGCTTTCGCATCTAGTGTTTCTAAGTCTTCCATATTCTGACAGAAGCCTCTGAAAATTTGTGATAGAATCACGCCTGAGTTCCCGCGGGCACCCATTAATAAACCTTTAGAAAATGTCTTTCCTAAGGCTCCGATGTGATGTGAAGCATTTTGTTCGACTTCTTCTCTCCCAGAAGTCATCGTAAGATTCATGTTCGTCCCTGTGTCGCCATCTGGCACTGGATAAACATTTAATGCATTGACTAGCTCTGCATTATTTGATAAATTTTGTGCCCCTTGGATCACCATGTCGGCAAATAATTTACCATCTATTTTGCTGATCATCATGTCTTCCTCCTAATGTTTCTTGCCATAATTATTCATACGTACACCCTGTACATAAATGTTGATTGAATTGACTTTCAAATTTAAAGTTTTTTCCAAAGTATATTTAACAGTAGATTGTACATTATTCGCTACTTCAGAAATCTTAATGCCATAACTTACTATAATATACATATCAACGTCAATTGCTTTGTCATTTGAACGCACCACAATTCCGCGTGCATAATTTTCATGACCTAAAATTTCCGCAATGCCGTCTCTGACTTGTTGTTTGGATGCCATTCCGACAATACCATAACATTCTACGGCTTTACCACCTACTACTGAAGCGATCACGTCGTTGGAAACGTCGATATTGCCGTATTCATTGGTAATTTCTAATGTCATTATGAGTTCCTCCTTAAATATAGGTCTAATCAGTTATGATTTATGTTTTGGATTCATTACTTACTATTATATAATGAATAACACAATTTTGCCTTTTAAATGCCGGATTTTACTCTTGGCTCATCCTTATAAAATCATTGCGTGGTTATAAGTCCACGTCGCCGCTTTTTAATAAAAACGCATACATAGACATTTACAAATTATAACACAATTTTGTTCCTTGTTTAGAATAACTTAAAATATTCTTGAAAGCTATAATTTTTGGTTGCCAATCTGAAAAATATATGCTAAATTAGGAAAGTATATCATAAGTCAGTGTGTTTATATTTATTAAAGGAGGTACTTTCATGGGTAAACAATGTTTCGTAACAGGTCGTAAAGCTTCGACTGGTAATCGTCGTTCACACGCTTTAAACTCTACTAAACGTAGATGGAATGCTAACCTTCAAAAAGTTAGAATCCTAGTAGACGGAAAACCTAAAAAAGTTTGGGTTTCTGCACGTGCTTTAAAATCTGGTAAAGTAACTAGAGTTTAATAAATATTAAGCACATGACAAAAACGGCTCGTATGTGGCGGGTCGTTTTTTTCTTGTCTTAAAACAGTGATTTAGTCTTTTTAATGATATATTGTACGAAAAAACAGCGGATGATGGTTTGCTTATGCATCATCCGCTGTTTTTTTATTGATGTGACACGCAGTCTTTCTCATAAAAAAGGCTGTGTGTTTATTTGTATTCAACTCATTTTATAATGAATGCTGTGCATCTCTGCTTCTGATGGCTAGGATACCGCCAGATTCTACCTCGATTGTGCCTCGGTAAGCTGCAATTTCGTTTGAAATGGTTAAGGTTGAGCCTTGGTGGAGTGTTTGGTTTTGAAGCGGATATTTAAAGCCTGTCAGTGAAATCACTGTATTAGGTCTTTGCGGCACAAACGATACATAAGGCATATGCTTATCATACGTCATATGATATTCGCCTTTTTCTAAATATGAAATTTCATTATTCGTATCAATAATGCGAATCACAATACCCGCTTCTACATATTCAGGCACTTGCAGCAGTTGTACGGCACCTAAGAAATGATCCAGTCTGCCGCCTGTCGCACCATAAATATCAATTTCGTCAAAACCGCATTCCACTGCTTCTTTGACACCTAACCCTAAATCAGTATCCGCTTTTTCTGCTTTAACTGGGTTAATATCTAGCTTCGTTTTTAATTCAGAACGTTCCTCGTCCGTCACTGAATCAAAATCACCCAATGAAAAAATCGGTTCAATTTCATGTTCTATTAAAATTAAAGCGCCGCGATCAATACCGCCCCACTCTTCTTCAGATTTATCTTCTAATAAATGTTTCGGCAAATGACGATCGCCGCATAATAGATTAATTTTCATAGCGTCACCCTGCCTTATTCTGATGGTTGTGCTGTTGATTTCAATGCTTCTACAACAGATTGATAACTCGCTTGTTTAAAGAAATAAGAACCTGTCACAAGCATTGTCGCACCTGCTTCTACACATTTCTTACCAGTAATCGCGTTAATACCGCCATCCACTTCAATATCGAAGTCTAAATTAAATTTCTCTTTAAATGCTTGTAACGCAGCCACTTTCTCTACACTGTTTGAGATAAACGCTTGGCCGCCAAAGCCTGGATTCACTGTCATAATCAATACATAGTCGACATCATGCAAAATCGGTTCAATTGCGGCAACAGAAGTACCTGGATTAATCACGACACCTGCTTTAGCACCATGTGTATGAATCAGTTGAATAGCACGATGAATGTGCGGTGTTGCTTCGAAATGAACTGAAATCATATCTGCACCTTTAGAAGCGAATTCTGCGATATATGCTTCTGGGTTTTCAATCATCAAATGCACATCAATCGGTAAATCAGTACCCGCATTTACTGCTTCTAAAATAGGAAGACCAATTGAAATATTCGGCACAAATTGACCATCCATCACATCAAAATGTACACCGTCTACACCTGCTGCTTCTAGGTCTTTCAATTCCTGTTGTAAGTTTAAAAAGTCCGCTGATAAAAGGGATGGAAATACTTTAACCATTAATATCTTTCCTTTCGTGCTGCAATCTCTTCAAATAATTGTACATAATGCGCATAACGGAATTCCGCAATATTGCCAGCTTCTACTTGCGCTTTTACATTACATTTCGGTTCTTTCATATGATTACAATTTCTGAACTTGCAGTCTTGTCCGTATTCTTGAATCTCTAAAAAATAATCTTTTACTTCATCTTTTTGAATATGATCAAAATCAAGTGCACTAAATCCAGGCGTATCTGCCACAAAGCCACGCTTACGTTCAAATAACTCCACATGACGTGTTGTATGCTTACCTCGATTTAATGATTTTGAGATTTGATTCGTTTCTAATTGTAAATCAGGACGATAGGCATTTAATAAAGTCGATTTACCTACACCAGATTGACCGCTCAATACTGCTAAACCATCGCCCCACGCATCGAAAATCGCTTCGACATCGTCATCTTTTCCGACAAATTGCGTTTGATAGCCGATTGCTTGATATACAGCTAAATCTTTCTCTATCTGTGCGATTTGAGTCTCTGATGCCATATCTTTTTTCGTTACCACAATACGTGGTCTCAATTCATAGGAATGCGCAATGACTAAAAAGCGATCGACTAATTGTGTTGAAAAATTAGGTTCGACTGCACTCATCACAATAATTAAATGGTCAATATTACTGACAGGTGGTCTTTTCAATTCATTTTGACGTTCATGTACATGATGAATATAGCCTTCTGTCACATTTTCAATTTCAAAATCTACAATATCTCCGACAATCGGAGAAAATTTCTTCTTTCGGAATAGGCCGCGCGGTTTCGTATCAAAAAGCTCACCATCTGAGTCCACACGATACACACCGCTGATCGACTTGATTATACGTCCTGTTCTCACCGAGACACCTCTCTTATTTCGTTCATTTTCTCTAATACATTATACCAAACGTTCCCTTAATAAACGAACGGATTGAAACAAAGAAAATCCCATCTCAATTCAACTGAATGAATGAGATAGGATTTTGAAATGTTTTAGTCATATGCGACGTCTTTATCTGCGACAATTTTATCGTCTACACGTACGGTATAACCAGCAGTTTTGCCTTTTTCAATTTTTAACGGAATTGAAATCGAACGGTTGCTGTTGATATGAAACGTTTGAACTGCTGAAGAACCGTCATGGTCTTTATCTCTGACAAAAACTTCTACTTTCTGACGTTCTTTATCTTCACCAGAATATGGCACTTGAACCGTTTGTGTCACATCTTTGACTGATGGATTGTCGTCAGCTTTATCTTCATCTTTACCATCATCTTTTCCTAATGATACGACAAACGTTACTGTAGAATCCTCATCAATAGATTTACTCTTAGGTGATTGCGAAATAATCTTGCCTTTTTCGACTTTATCACTGTGTACTTCTTTTTCTTTTACTGGTTTCAAGCCTTTATCTTGCAGTTCTTTTTCTGCTTTGTCATAGCTTTCACCTGTATAATCTTTGACATACACTTGTTTCACACCTAAAGATTCAGTCAGTACGATATGTGTATCATTAATCGGTACTTCGGTATCAGCCGCTATATTTTGATTTTCAATCAAACCACGTTCTAATTTAGTCTTAGAGTATGCTTGTTCTACTGAGATATGTTTGAAACCAAGTTCATCTAATAGCTTCAATGCTTCCGTTTTACTTGTACCGTATAAGTTAGGCATTTGTGCTTTTTGCGGACCTTTAGACAACACGATATTGACAGTGCCATGTTCTTCTACACGCTCACCTGGTGCTGGATCTGTTGTGATAATTTGATTTTCTTGATACTTATCACTATAAGCCCGTTTTGTTTTGCCTACTTTAATATGATGTTCTTTTAAAATCTGTTCAGCTTGTGCTTCTGTTTTACCGCGCAAGTCTGGTGTTTCGATATATTTATTTCCTAATAAGCCGTACGCAATGAAGCTGATAAGACTGATTAACAATAACGCAAAAATTAACGCAAAGAAGAACTTTTTCTTTTTAGACCGACGTTTTTTAGGTACTTCGTAAACAGGTCCTTCTGTACTTTGGAAACGTTGTTGATTCACAATTGGAATTTCCATTGTTTGATGAATCGGTTCATTATCTTTAGTTTCTTTTGCGATTGCTGCTTTATCAATCGCGATGGTTTTAGTATCTGCTTCATCTGAAACATAAGGTGTTTCATCTTCACGACATTTTTCTAACGCACTGCTTAAATCACGTTGCATACTTTCAATATCTTGATAGCGTTTGTCTCTATCTTTTTCAGTCGCTTTTAAAATCACGTTGCTGAGCGCTTGTGGGATATTAGAACGGATATCTGTCGGGTTCGGCATTTGGTCTTGAATATGTTTGATGGCGATACTGACAGCTGTTTCTCCAGTGAATGGCGGTTCACCGACTAACATTTCATATAAGACAATTCCGATTGAATAAATATCCGTGCGTTTGTCTGTTGCTTCACCTTTCGCTTGTTCAGGTGAAAGATATTGCACAGTACCGAGCACATGGCTGGTTTGGGTCATGGCTGTTTCACTTAACGCTTTAGCAATACCGAAGTCTAAGATTTTCAATGTCTTATGTCGGTCTACTAAAATATTTTGAGGTTTAATGTCTCTATGTACGATACCCATTTCATGTGCATGTTGAATGCCTTCAAGTATTTGTTGTGCGAAGTTAACCGCTGTTTCAATACTTAAAGGACCATGTGTTTTTATATATTCGGAGAGTGTCGGACCTTCGATATATTCCATCACTAAGTAGAAATATTCGTGGTCTTCTCCGACATCTTTGACACTGACAACATTATCATGAGAGAGACGAGATGTATTATGCACTTCACGTTCAAATCGTCTCACCATGTCTTCTTTTTCATGTGGCGCAATATGAATCATTTTGACCGCAACTTTAGTTTCTAAGATCAAATCTTCAGCGAGGTAGACATTACTCATGCCGCCTCCACCTAAGAATTCTATGATTTTATAACGTTCGCTGATAGTTGAACCAATCATCATACGCGGTCACCTTCTATTTCTGCCAATACGAAGCTGACGTTATCGGTTGAATCATAGGCTTGTGCTAATTCTAATAAGGCTTGACCTTGTGTTTCTAGCGGTAAATCTTGATTCAATTGTTCTTGAATTAAATGCGGACGGACAAAGTCTGTTAAGCCGTCTGAATTTAATAATAAGTAATCATTGAAGTTCAAACGTTTCACATAGATATCTGCGACTACGAATTTATCTGTACCCATCACTTTGGTAATGATATTACGTTGTGGATGCGTAAAGGCTTCTTCTTCGGTAATTTGTCCTGTCATCACGAGATGATTGACAAAGGAATGGTCGCTTGTGATTTGTTCGATTTCACGGCTGTTGATGAGATAGGCACGAGAGTCGCCGATGTTGGCGATGATGACGCGCTTATCGTAAATCAGGGCGACAACTGCAGTGGTGCCCATGCCTCTAAAATCTTCGTTAGCTGCGGCGTAGTTATAGAGCTCTCGGTTGATGAGCTGCAGGGTGCTGCGCAGCCATTCTTCCGCTTGAGATTCTTCGACAAGGTTTTCTTGTTCGAAGAGTTCTTGGAAGCGGTTGACTACAAATTGACTCGCAACTTCGCCTGCTTTATGTCCGCCCATACCGTCGCATAAAACCAACAGCTGTTGATCAGTCATGTTGTAGAAGATGCCGCCAGCATCTTCGTTCTTTTCCCTATGGTGTCCTGTGTCTGTAAAAAATTGTGCATTTAACATAGGTTCCTACCTCGTTTCTACTTGACGTTCCTTCGCTCTTAATTGTCCGCATGCGGCATCGATATCTGAGCCTTGGTTACGTCTGATTGTCGCATTAATACCTAAACGTTTGAGTTCTTTTTCAAACTTAAAGATATCTTCTTTAGATGTCTTCACGTAATTTCTTTCAGGCACATGGTTCACTGGAATCAAGTTGACATGACAGTTCAAGCCTTGAATTAAATGTGCCAGTTCTCTCGCATGTGTAAGCTGATCGTTTACACCGCCGAATAAACCATACTCAAACGTAATACGACGATTCGTTTTTTCTTGATAGTACTGAATAGCTTCCATTAATTTATCAATTGAATATGCACGGTTGATCGGCATTAATTTAGAACGAATTTCATCGTTCGCCGCATGTAAGCTGACCGCAAAATTGATTTGGATTTCTTCATCTGCGAAATCATAAATTTTAGGGATAATGCCTGATGTTGAAACCGTGATATGACGCGCTCCAATATTTAAACCATTGTCGTGGTTTACAATTTTTAAGAAATCCATCATTTCATCATAGTTCTCAAATGGTTCACCAATACCCATAATTACGATTGAAGAGACACGCTCATCTGTCGCATCTAAGGCTTTTTGAACAGTAAGCACTTGGGCTACGATTTCTCCTGCTTCTAGGTTACGTTTCAATCCGCCGAGCGTAGACGCACAGAATGTACAGCCGATACGGCAACCTACTTGTGTTGTTACACAGACAGAATTACCATATTCATGGCGCATCAACACAGTTTCAATTGTATAACCGTCTTGTAATTCAAATAAGAACTTGATTGTCCCATCACGACTTTCTTGTTTAACGGCAGTTTCTAAAGTCGTGATTGTAAAGTTGTCTTTTAATAATGCGCGCAAGTCTTTAGATAAGTTTGTCATTTCGTCGATTGTATCGACACGTTTCTCATAGAGCTATTCAAAGATTTGTTTTGCTCTGAATTTCTGTTGGCCATGTTCGACTAACCACGCTTGCATCTCTTCATAGCGTAGTGAATAAATTGATTGCTTTTCAAAATCAGGAAGAAAACGATTCTTTTTCTTCTTTTGAGGTGTAATCATGAATTAACTTTCCTTTCTTCTAATCTTTGTAATAAAGAAACCATCTGAGTCAAAGTCTTGCGGTAAGATTTGTAAGGTCTTTACTTCCTCTCCTGTTCTAGGATGTGGGAATGGTTCAAATTCAAAGTCTTTGTTTTGTTTTAAAAATGTATAAATCACATTTTCATTTTCCATCTGTTCTATTGTACATGTTGAATAGACAATCACGCCACCCGGTTTTACAGAATCTTTAATATTATTCATAATTTCTAACTGTAAGTCGACTAATCCATCGACCGTTTCCGGATTTTGTGTATATTTAATTTCTGGTTTATGGCGTAACACACCTAAACCGCTACATGGAGCATCCACTAAAATTTTATCATACTTTGCGTCATATGGCTTTGCCGCATCGTGTTGAAACGCTGTGACATTCTTTAAACGCAACTTACGAATGTTATGCTCAATTAAATCAATTTTATGCTCATGGATATCCGTCGCATCGACATGACCGCTGCCT
This sequence comes from Staphylococcus sp. HMSC061G12, assembly GCF_001838465.1. NCBI lineage: Bacteria > Bacillati > Bacillota > Bacilli > Caryophanales > Staphylococcaceae > Staphylococcus > Staphylococcus sp. HMSC061G12. The sequence goes on along the minus strand of NZ_KV837068.1, from coordinate 66,632 downwards.
TTTAATAATTCAGCAGTCTGACACGCTTTACCACCTGGAGCACTACAGGCATCTAAAATATTTTCACCTTCAACAGGTGCTAAGATTTCAGCTACAAACATAGAACTTTTATCTTGGATAGATACATAACCATCTTTAAATGCACGGCTTTCTACTACTGGACGTCCTGACACATGTAAACAATAGTGAATATCGTGATCTTGTGATACTTCATAATCTTCTTTTTCTAAGCGTGCTATCGCATCTTCAATCGTTGTTCTATGTGTATTGACACGTACTGTTTGACCTGGTCGTTCAAGCAACGACTGAGCAATTGCTTCAGTTGTTTCTAAACCAAAGTGTGTCACCCAATGTTTAACAATCCACTTAGGCAAGCTGTACATAATCGCAATACGTTGTTGGTCATTTTCAATATCTGCAGGGTTTGGTAAATCACTGCGCATCATATTACGTAAAATACCATTCACAACTTTACTGTTATGCAGCCCACCACGTTGTTTAGTGATTTCAACTGCTTCATTGATAATTGCGTGATCTGGGATTTTATCTAAATATTGATATTGATAGATACTCATCCATAGTAAACGGCGCATCCACCCTTTAATCTTCGTTTTTACGAAAGGCCTCAAATAATAATCAAGTGTATATTGATGTTTCAACGTACCATAGACTAATTCTGTTAATAACCCTTTATCCGCACGGCTCAATTCATTTTCTTTTAAAACTTCATTAATCTTTAAGTTACTGTACGCTTTGTCTTGGATAATTGCTTGTAATGTGTCAAATGCGAGTGTTCTCACTGTCTGCATTAATTTAATTCCTTCCCAACTAAGTCATCTTGGTAGCCGCTTAAGAAGTTCGCAGTCGGCATACGTTTTTTACCTGATAATTGAATATCTGTTAACGCAATCGCATCAGATGAACCTGTTCCGACAATGATTGCTTTCTTTGTCGTTTCAATAATTTCACCTGGTTTGCCTTCTTTTCCTTCTACTATATGTGCTTGATATAACTTCATATTTTTATCATCTAGTTTTGTATATGCCACTGGCCATGGTGATAAACCACGGATATGGTTGTAAATATCTTGTGCAGATTTTGACCAATCGATACGTTCATCTTCACGACTGATATTTGAAGCGAATGTTGCCTCTTCCTCATTTTGTTCAATACGTTCATTTGTACCATTAATAATGTCTGGTAAAGTTTTCGCAAGTAAATCTGCACCTAAGAAGCTTAATTTATCGTGCATAGAACCTACATCATCATTCGCTTCGATGTCAATGGCTTGTTGTGAAATGATGTCGCCTGCATCTAGTTTTGGTGCCATATACATAATCGTAACGCCTGTTTCTTTTTCGCCATCGATAATCGCTTGATGAATCGGGGCACCGCCACGGTATTTTGGTAATAATGAAGCGTGCACATTAATTGCGCCTAAACGTGGCGCATCTAACAATGCTTTCGGTAAAATTTGACCGAATGCTGCTGTCACAATTAAGTCTGGTTTTAAATCAATTAATGCTTGTAAATCTTCTGATTGTGAAATTTTTTCAGGTTGATAGACTTCAATCCCATTTTGTAATGCCACTTCTTTTACTGGCGGCGGTGTCATAACACGCTTACGCCCTACTGGACGATCTGGTTGTGTTACAACCGCAATCACATCTTCTTTCGCGATTAACATTTCTAATACTTTTGTGGAGAAATCTGGTGTTCCCATAAATATAATTCTACTCATCTTCTAAATACGCCTCCAATTCTTCTTCAGTCAATTGTTTTTCCATCTTATCTGTAAAAGGCACGCCATTTAATTGATCTATAATATGAAGAATCATGCGTGCAATATCATCATATGCGGTTAATTCTACTGTATTGCCTTCAACATCATTACTTTGAACGACAATCATTTGACTGCGTGTAACTGTCCCAAAGATATCTGGAAACGATACATCGCCTTCTAGTTCAGTCACTTTCGTTTCTGATTCACTGACAACACGTGGATTGATTAATTGAAGTAATCCGTCCGCTTCCATATCGATAATCGCTGCTTGTTGTGAAACCCCAATTTGTGGTGCACACAAAGCAGATGCTTCTGTTTCATATAAAGTATCCTCTATATCTAATAATAACTGTTTCAACTGACTATCAAACGTTTTAACATCCTCTGCTTGTTGACGCAATATTGCGCTTGATGCAGACACTAAAGGTTTCACTGCCACATTCATCGACTCCTTAAAAAATTCATCTAATCATTATATCGTAAAACACTCAGAAAAGCGATACATCCACAAAAACAAACAACAAATTCCTAATAAAATTAAGATTTAAAACAAAACAAAATGGGTAAAGTATTAATATTGTATAAATTTAGGGTTTATACGCGTATTGATTAAAGGTGGTGAATATTCTTGGATGATATCACACGTGATCAGGCATTCATCGTTGCGGTGTTGTATAAATATTATACAGAAAAACGTAACGCTGACATGACACCTGAACAAGCGAATGATTTCAAGGATTCTTATTCATTACAAGAAAACTATTTCTGTGATAAGGATCGAGACCCATTCTTAGACGATTTGAAAGTCTTATTTGATAAAGGATATGTAGACGGTAAATGGGACGGCACTAAAATTAATGATGTTCGCTTATCAGACAAAGGCTTTGATGAAGTGAACACGAACTTATTAAGTAAATAGAACAAACAGTAAAGCACATCTCAAGCGAGTGAGATGTGCTTTGTTTGTGTTATATATAATTATACTTCATTATTTAATGACTGACATTATCAGAAGTTATAACACCTTTCACTGTTTTGTATAAGATATACATATCTAATACAAATGATTGGTTTTCAACATAAAATTTATCATACTGAACTTTTTGATCATCTGTAATATTATCTCTTCCCATTACTTGTGCTAAACCTGTAATACCTGGTTTTACTGTATGAACATTCGCATTAGTTCGCTTTTCTATCAATTCATATTGATTATATAAAGCAGGTCTAGGTCCTACTACTGACATGTCGCCCTTAAGTATATTGAAAAGTTGTGGCAACTCATCTATTGAAGTTCTTCTAATGAATCTACCAGTTTTTGTGATAAAAACAGTAGCTTCAATTTTATCAGTTGCTAAATCTGGAGTATCAATCCTCATTGAACGGAATTTATAAATGTTGAAAATTTTATTATTAATTCCCGGACGTTTTTGTTTAAATATGACAGGCCCTTTAGACTCTGCTTTGATTAAGATAGAAGTAATGATAAGAACAGGAGATAAAATAATGATGCCCATAAAAGAACTAACATAATCGAACAACTTTTTCACTTTACTTTTCTCCTCTGTATTCTTTAATTTCAATTTCAATTCCCTCATCAAAACTTTCAGGATTATATCTAAAATCTTTTTCTGCTGCTAGATGAGTGAAATCTTTATCTTCCTTCATTCTTAAGATTTGTTCCTCATTCAAAGGAAATTTAGGAATTAACTTCTGAGCTAGTAAAACACTGTAATAAGAAATGAAAATCGGTATTTTTATTAGTGTAACTTTTTTATTCAATTTTTCTGCAATTGTTTTAACCAAGGTTTTATACTTAATTGGATATTTCCCTGATAAGTTATAATTTCTATTCACAGTCGTATTTTTGTTATCAATTACACTCATATATGCTTTAGCTAAATCTCGACCTGTTACAGGTTGCATTAAATTATTACCATTCCCAAAGATTGGAAAGACAGGATATTTATCAATAAATTTAACAAGTCGATACATATTTCTATCTCTTGCTGAACCAAAGATCATCGTAGGTCTTAAAATAGTCATTTTGATTTTATCACGCATAGTCAGTAGTTCATCTTCAATTTCGATATATTCAGCAGAAGCGGATTTAAATTTAGAGTATCGACCTGTTGTGTGAACAGCAATAACCCAGTCTACCTTATTTTTAACTGCAGCATTAAAAATATTTCTACTCATTTGAATACCAGCTATGTGTAATATAGTATCAATATTTCTTGTGATTTTTTCAGCAAATTCTTCACTTTTCAAATCTCCAACATGTTCAATAATATTCAAATTTTTTAAGTGATCAAATTCATTTTGAGATTCATTTCTTGTTACAACATGAACTTCGTTATATTTTTCAGGTTTATTATTTAAGTCTTCCAAAAACAGCTTTCCAGAATGACCTGTTGCACCTGTTACCAATAGGTTCATAATTTACACCTCCTGAGTTCTAATACTTCTCTTAAATATTTCAAGTTGTTTTTCTACAACTTTATTTTCATCATAAAGTGCTCTAGCCCTTGCTAAACCTGCATCTTTCATTTGATTTAACTTATTTGTATTGTTTGCTAATTCTGTAATGTATTTAGCAATATCTTCACTTGAATTAACTGGGAAAAGAAAACCAGTTTCTTCGTGAATAACTTCTTCTCTGGAACCACGAATATTAGTCGCTAAAACGGCATTTTTCATTGCCATAGCCTCAATAATAGAACGCGGCATCCCTTCACGATATGATGGTAAACAGAAAATGTCACTTATAAATAAATGTTCATTTACATTTTTAATTTGACCAGTAAAAATAATGTTTTCATTGCTTTCATACTTCTTAATTAACTCATAGGTCTCAATATCTCTTTCACCTTGTGGCAAGCTTCCTATTATTACAAACTTAACATTTTTTAAATCTAATTTATCATATGCTTCTAATAAATCGATTATTCCTTTTTCTTTAACAAGTCGACCAATAAACGAAACGACTAAATCATCCTTTTTAATACCATATTGTTCTCTTAATTTAATGTTTTGGTCATCATTAAAGTTATCAATATTAAATTTCTCATCAAGATCGATACCATTACTAATATGTACATAGTTCGACTCATTTTTTAGGAATTTATTATTTTTTGCAACCTCGTAATCTTCTAAGCTCTGGGTAAAAATATAATCAGTAAAGTATCTGCCAATATATTTTTCAATATTAAAGAACAACTTATATTTATTTTTAGACATTCCCTCATGGAAATAAAATCCATGAGCTGAGTAAATAATAGTCGGAACTTTAGCTATTTTAGCTGCTATTCTTCCTAAAACTGCAGCAACAGGTGTATGAACATGAACGATGTCGGGTTTAATAATTTTAAACGCCTTAACCATCATCATAATTGATTTTAAATTACTAATCGGATCAATTTTTCTATCTATTTTTATATCATGAAAATAGAAACCATTATTCTTAATTTCTTCTTCATATGGGCCTTTAGAGCAAATACAATGAACTTCATAGCCAGCATCTTTAGAAGCAACATTCAAAGGTGTCAAAAAGTTATTCATTGTCATATCGATTGCTGTTACTTGTGCTATTTTCAAGATTCCCTCTCCTTTTTTAAATGCTTATTATCAATTTTGGATAGATCTAATTTTTCACCATAGAAATACTCTAACTCAAGTGGATAAAGAACCATATTTCCCCCGTTAGGGAAAAACGTTATTTCCCCAAATAATATTTCACTTTCGTTTGATAAAAAATCAACTCTACAGAACGGGAAAGGCGCCGCTAAATCTTCTGCAATACTTATCATTTCGTTTAATCTTTTACTGAAAACATAATTAGAATCATCAAATGTTTGTCTTTTTACATACGTACGCAAATGATTAAATTTAGTATCATAAAGATTGAATTTAGAATTTTTGCTTTGGTTGCCACTAGCATCATTTATGCCTTTTACAACAGCAAAATATTCAACTTTTCCGTCAATCACAAAAAATTTATAATCATCGTAAATTGTCATATCTAAAAGTGGCTCAACCAGAATTCTAGGTTTTACATTTTTATAATTCCATTCTCTTGAGCGATTGTAATAATTGACCTTTTTTCCTTGCTCAAATAATTTTGCTACCCTTTTATAATCTGTGCATCCTTTAATGAAAGTTTGATTTATCCCTGAAGCATGTGTACTTTTCCAAAAAGTTTTTTCTGGTAATAGATTTAAATCAATATCGTCTACATTATCGAAAACACCAATAATCTTTCCTAGAATGTCACCATAACCCTTGTTTCTTACATAATTTCTAACTTCATATTTATCTGTACAAGTTGTCATTAAAGGGTTTCTATACATATATTTAATCCACAATATTTTTTCACAAAGCATTTTAGGATTATCCAAATCAACATTCAATCCAGTTTTTTGTTTTATATTCTTTTTCAGAAACTCCTTGTCAGATAATCTACTATAATATTTCATTCTTAAATAACTGAGGAATTCATATGCTTTTTTAGTCGGACCGCTATGCAGCTTTTTTTTCACTTTATTTTTAAAATTTACAAACATATTATAGTCTCCAAATACTTTGGTTTTCTTTTAATTCATCTTCTTGAATAATTCCTTTAATATCGAAAACAATACCATTATCTGAAAGTAAATCGAGATACTCAGATTTATTTTCAAGATAATCTCTATGAGGTACTGCAAAAATTAATGCATCAGTTTCTGGTAAATTTTCTTTAGAAACTAAATCAATATCATATAAAGCTTTAGCAGTTTCATTATCCGCTTCGACATCATTCACATTAATTTTCAATCCATAATCTTCTAATTCTCTTACAATATCAATGACTTTGGTATTTCTTAAGTCAGGACAGTTCTCTTTGAATGTAAGACCTAATAAATTAATAGATGCATTTTGAACATTGATGCCTTTTTTCAATAATTCTTTGATGATGTTAGAAGCAACATGTTTTGACATATTGTCATTAATTCTTCTACCTGCAAGAATAATTTCAGGATGGTGACCTAATTCTTGAGCTTTATGAGTTAAGTAGTAAGGATCTACACCAATACAGTGTCCACCTACTAAGCCTGGTTTAAAGTTTAAGAAGTTCCATTTCGTACCTGAAGCTGCAAGTACAGCGTTTGTATCAATACCTACTTTGTCGAAGATAACCGCAAATTCATTCATTAAAGCGATATTAACGTCACGTTGTGTGTTTTCAATAACTTTCGCTGCTTCTGCAACCTTGATAGATGGTGCTTTATGAACACCAGCTTTAACAACTGATCCATAAACATCAGCAACAATATCTAATACCTCAGGTGTTTGTCCAGAAACAACTTTAGTGATTGTTTCAAATGTATGTTCTTTATCTCCTGGGTTAATACGTTCTGGTGAATAACCCACAAAGAAGTCTTCTCCAGCTTTCAAACCTGAATTCTCTTCAAGAACTGGTACACATTCTTCTTCAGTTGCGCCAGGATATACTGTAGATTCAAACACAACTATCGTACCTTTTTTCAATGCTTTACCTACAGTTTTACTTGCGCTGATTAATGGCGTTAAGTCAGGTTGATTATGTTTATTGATTGGAGTTGGTACCGCTACAATAATAAAATCAGCTTGACTTAAAGTATCAATACTATCTGTAAATTCAACATCTGATTCTTTCAAATCTTCAGTTGTTACTTCGTTTGTTCTATCGTGATTTTCTTTTAACTCTTTAATTCTTTTCGGATTAATATCAAAACCGATTACTGAATTCTTTTTTCCAAATGCTACCGCTACCGGTAAGCCTACATATCCTAATCCAACAACTGCTATCTTTCTATCCAAAACAATTCCCCTTTTCTATTTCTCTGAGTTATTTTAAGTTTATTCTAAGTGTAATTTTACAATATATAAAAATATATGGACTTTACATATAAAAATGGTAGTCTTTTTAAAGATTAATAAAAAACCACAAAAAACCCAATGATTTCAATTAAGATACTCTTCTTCTATCCTTTATTAACAGAATAATAATCTAAATACCAATCAATAAAGTTATTTACACCATCTTGAATAGTTGTTTCTGGTTTGAAATCAATATCACGGAATAAATCATCTACATTTGCATAAGTTTCTGGAACATCACCTGGTTGTAAATCCATATAGTTTTTCTTAGCTGTTTTGTTGAGTTTATTTTCTATCGCCTCAACAAATTCCATTAATCTTACCGGGCTGTTGTTACCAATATTGTAAATTTTGTACGGTGCATATGACGAACTTGGATCTGGATTAGCTCCACTCCATTTTGGATTTGGTTGAGCTGGACGTTTAACCAATCGACTGATTGCTTCGACAATATCGTCTACATAAGTAAAATCTCTCATCATATTGCCATGATTATAAACATCAATTGTTTCGTCATTAACAATTGCTTTTGTGAATTTGAAAAGGGCCATATCCGGTCTTCCCCATGGGCCATAAACTGTGAAGAATCTTAATCCCGTTGTAGGTAAATTGTATAAATGGCTGTATGTGTGTGCCATTAATTCATTGGATTTCTTTGTTGCGGCATATAAACTTAGAGGATGATCTATGTTGTCTGAAGTTGAAAATGGCTTAGAAGTATTAGCACCATAAACTGAACTAGATGAAGCATAAATTAAATGTTTAATATTGTAGTGTCTGCAACATTCAAGAATGTTAACAAACCCTACAATATTTGAATCAATGTAAGCTCTTGGATTTTCTAGGCTATATCTTACACCTGCTTGTGCAGCTAGGTTAACAACAACATCAGGATGTTGTTGCTTGAAAATTTCTTCTAACTTATCTGCATCTTCTAAAGTTACTTTGTAAAATGTGAAATTATTATCTCCGATTGATTCCAATCTATCTTCTTTTAATTTTGGATCATAATAATCATTGATGTTATCAACACCGATAATTTCATGACCTTGTGAAATCAATTTTTTAGATAAGTGTGAGCCTATAAAACCGGCTGCACCTGTAATTAAAATTTTCATTGTTTATCCTCCAATTTTTGTTTGTAATATTCCAGATATTTATTAACTATAACGTTCATAGAAAAATTATCATTAATTCTTTTATATGCTTTTTGTGATTTTAAATTCAAGTCATTTTGGTGAGCATAGATATAATTCAGCGTCCTTAGAAGCGAGTTAATGTTTGATTGTATTTTATAACCCGTTTCTCCTATTATTTTATAGCTCTCACCAGCATCTGTAGTAACAACTGGTACACCAATTGACATTGCTTCACCAATAACATTTGGAAACCCTTCACTTTTTGATGTCAAAATTAATACATTAATATCATCGTAAAGTTCAAATGGGTTTTTCATTTCTCCGTACCAAGAAAACTTATTCTTGTTATTTCGATTAATATATTTTGAAAATTTATCAAAGCTCATTCCTTTTCCAGCAATCTTCAATTCTACATTCTTATTACTTGAAAATTCATTAAACCCCTCAATAAGCAATTCTTGATTTTTAATTTTATGATATCTCCCTACATATCCAAATGTTAATTTTTCATTCTTATTTGGTTCTTTATATTTATAATTTTTCATCATAAATCCATTTGGTATGACAATTGAATCGTTAAATATTAAACCTGCATTTCTATACTCATTATAAGAAGATTCAGAAACAAATATTGTGCCGTCAGAATGCTCAAAAAATTTATTCAAAAATAATCGTTCAATTAAATTGTATTTTTTGTTTATACCATTTCTAAAGTTCAATAATGTTATTACATTTTTATTAAGATATTTTAATATTGGCGCATATAAATTTGATTTCATCCATGTTTGTAAAATATCAGGCTTAATTTTCTTCACGATCTTGTTTATAAAATAAGGAGTTATTATCTTAGTTAGAATATTGTTCTTTAAATCTAATGAGATAACTTTAACGTTTTCATTTAATTCATAATGACGTTTTGATTTTAGAAGTGTTATTATAATGTGCTGGTTACTATTATCGTTATTTACTATATTTGATAGCATTCTTTCTGCACCACCACTTTCTAAACTTGTTATTATATGTAGTATTTTCAATTATTTCCCTCCTTACTATTAACAAAAAATCTTTTTTTCATTAGGTATGTCAATATCAAAATTTGAAGTAAAATTAGTAATAATGATTTTACTAATATTGTAATATACACGTTTCCTGTATCTATAAATACTGTTGCTAGTATTCCTATTATCATAATAATGACTGAAACCCAAATTCTTTTTGGGAAAAAGTTAATTTGAAAGTCTTTTGCTATTAATTTATATAATAAAATATTGGAAGTGAAAAATGCGATCATTCCAGAAATAGCAGCACTAATTAATCCAATTCTAGGTAATAGTATTAAATTTAATACTATATTAATCACTACAGCAACTCCTGCTGGTATAAATATCAATTTAGTATCTTCCATCATTTGAATTGCTTGACCATATACAAATGAATTGATTCCATGAATAAATGTTAAAATGACAATCATTACAATTATTATCCAACTAGTGCTATAACCAAACCTTTCAAACACTTTAGTCATGTCTGTTGATATAGTTATAAACACTCCTAATATTGGCAATGAAATTATATATAAAATTAAAATATATTTATTAAATTCTCCAATTCTTTGTTTCAAACTTTTTAACTTAAGTATTCTTGGTAAAGAAGCCATACCTAATGCACCCATTACCATATATAAAGAATTGTGTACAAAGTCATAAACTAAAGAGTAATCTCCTGTCCGTGTCACTCCTAATTGATAACTAATCATAAATTTATCAATATTTTGAAGCAAAACTCCTAATGCAAAAGATACAGTTAATGGTATACCATAATAAGCAAATTTATGGATTAATTTTTTTTTAACGTTATAATTTATTTGCTTTTCTCTATGCATAAAAAAGTATACATTAGAAAGTATTATGCCAAGACAAAAGCTTAATAATGCATGCTCGAGTCTTATATTTACACCTATGCTCCATAATGTTAATAAACCTACTACATAAACGAAGTTCTTAATTAAATTGCCATATAAAACTACTTTAGGCATAATTCTCGCTCTATAGTAGTTATTGAGAAATTCATTGGCAATAAAATTCATTAAAATCAATTCAATTAACACTATGTTAATTAAATTAAAGTTCATGATATATAATATTGGCATTATAAAGATACAAATCACAACAATTAAAACTATTTGAGAAGTGATTGCTGTGCCTACTAAATCCTTATACTCATTATAGTATCGGAGCATACCAGATCTTATCCATTGTGATGTTATAATATTCACTAGTCCAATCGATAAAATAATAATACTAAAATAACCATAATCCTTTGCATTCATATTAGTTAAATACATAAATAATATGGCGAAACTTAATATAGCTGGTAAACCTTTAGAGAGTAGATAATATACACTATCCTTGACCATTAACAACAACCTCTTTATCGTATAATATTACTAAGCTAAATAACGTAATACCAAATGTATGATAATACGAAATGAAAAATTGACCAAAGAAAGCAGAAATTATAACCACTAGAAATGGAAGTAAAATAATCGCTTTAGCTTTACTATTCAATAACCATAATTTAGAGGTGAATATAATATACGCAAAAAGTAAAATAACAATAATCAAACCTATTATTCCCCATATAGATAAAACTTCAAGTAAAACATTATGGGTTGATTGAGTGATTGTATAATCTATTTTAGAAAACTTGTCCATATAATTTTGCATACCGACCCCAAACAATAAAATCATTCCATTACTTAATAAAATCATTAAATATTGTGTATATATTGTGAACCTAGATCCTGTAATATCATTTGAATCAAATAGTCTGCTATAGAGAGAATCCATCAACCCTTCGTTAAAAATTAACACACCTATAAATATTGATAATATAATCCCAAACATAATTATAGGAAATATTTTTTTGTCTAAGATACTAAAAAACAGGTAAATAATCAAAATCAAACCTAATACAAGTAAAAATGTTCTTGATAAGGTTAATAAACCAACAATAGAAATTGATACTAATACACCCAGATACCATATATTAAAAGAAATTTTTCCAAAATAATTAAAACTTAATACCATTGTAATTATAAAAGCACAATACTTACCAACTGTATTAGGATTTATAATTAAGCCAGCCATTTCATCTTCTCGTTTGTGTGGCACAAATCCAAACCTTCTTATTTCGTTAAAGAAATCACTAATATTGTATTTAAATATATAAATTCCAGTAGTTATCAATATAAAACCCATTACGCCAAAAATCAGTAAATTAAAAGTACCTTTAACATCAATCGATTTGCTAAAAGTTTCTATAAATCCAAAAAGCAATATACATGCCGCAAAACCAAGTAGTTTTATTATACTCTCATCAAGTCCTGTATTGACGTTAATGAATACATGTGCGCTTTCTATTAAAATTATAAGGAATATTAAGATGAAGGCTTTATTCAATTGAATTTCTTTTCTAAAATGGATGATTAAAAATATTAAGAATAAGATATTGACTAAATACAAAATAGCTCCGCTAGATAACGGTATTAGATATAAATATAACCCCATTAATTGACTGGTGTTTACAAGCAAAAATGCAGTGATGCATAAAAAAGCAAACACAAGTGTTGGTATCGGACTAACTACTTCACTTATAAATTGAAATAAAAATATAAGGAATAGATTAATGTAAAATAAAGTTTTTTTCATATCTTTCCTTTCCTTTACATATGTATTACTTTATGAAATTCTAATTAAAGCTTACTTAAACTTTCATTTTAAAAAGTAATACCGCTAATTTTATTTGGAAAAAAGTCCAAATATTTTCTTCCTTTTATACTCGATTGGTCTCAATTTGTTTATCCTTCTGTTACGGATCAATCTTTCATTATTCATATACAGTTTATTAATCTCTGTTTCATAATTTTTTAATTTTTTATTCTGAAACAAACTAACCGCTTTAAAGGGACGTGTGCTAGTATTATGGGCATCTGATGCAATAAAATGAACTAAATTATGTTCTAATAAATCAATAGAAATTTTTTGTAATTTTTTCCCCATATCTCCAGATAAAGACGAAACAGTTATTTGACTTAATGCACCTATGTTTATTAATCCATACAATAAATTAATATCTTGAGCTATTAATTTATTTCTTTCAGGATGTACTATTACTGGAGTATATCCTCTCGTCTGTACTTCATAAATTAATCTTTGTATATAATTCGGTATACTATTCGAAGGTAATTCCAGCAATAAATAGCTAGAATAGTTTATACCTTTAACTCTACCGTGATCCAAATCAACCAATAACTGATCACTCACTCTAATCTCTTGACCTGGATAAATTGTAATACCCATTTCTTTGATTAATTCATTATTATTTATTTCATTAACATATTTTTCGACTTCGCTAAAATCATTATTATATCTATGATGCAAATGATGCGGAGTAGCAACAATCCCTTTAATATTTTGCGAAGCTGCTTGTCTAATCAAAGCAATCATTTCTTCTTCATTCTTTGGTCCATCATCTATATTAGGAATTATATGGTTATGAATATCAATCATTGTTCTTCTCCATAGTATGCATAATAGCTTGATGACTTGTCTTGGTCTGTTTTATTTAAAACAACACCCAATACTTTGGCCCCTGTTTTTTGAATTAATTCTTTACTTTTTAAAACTGATCTACGATCGTTATTTTTAACATTTACAACTAGAGCTACATAGCCACTGATTTCTGCATAGAGTTGTGCATCTGTGACAGTATTAACTGGAGGAGTGTCTATAATTATAAAATCATATATTTCATTTAACTCTTCTAAAAGTTTTTGAAACTGTAGTGAACCAATCAATTCGGAAGGATTCGGCGGAATGGGGCCAGAAGTTATTAAATCCAAACTAGTAACTTCTGTATTATTAACCGCTTTTTCAATGTAAGATTTATTTATAATCAAATTTGAAAGTCCGTCAATATTTGGAACATTAAATATATAATGCTGGGTTGGCTTTCTCATATCGCCATCAATCAGTAATGTCTTATAACCAGCTTGCGCATAAGCTATCGCTATATTTGCAGAAACTAGTGATTTTCCTACTGTTGGTTGTTCTGATGTAATAACTAATGTTTTTACGTCGTTACCTGCTGTAGAAAACATGATATTTGTTCTAATTCCTCTAAACTTTTCACTAATAACTGATTTTGGGCTATTATGAGTGATTAAGGAATCAGTAAATGTTTCTTTTTTCTTCTTCATCTTCAAACCTCTCCTTTATTTACGATTATCAAATTCAGGAATTGAGCCTAAAACTGGTAAATCCAATATTTCTTCTACATCTTCTTCAGTTTTGATTCTTCGGTCCATGACTTCAATTAATATTATTAATATTACTGCAATAACTAATCCAATAAACACACTAATAATAATGTTTACAAATGGTTTCGGTGCTACTTTTTTGGCATCCTCTGCTTTTGATAGTGTAGAAACGTTATTAATACTCATAATTTGGCTCGCATCTTCACTAAATACTTTTGAAATTGTATTTGCCACTTTCATAGCATCTTTTTTACTCTTAGCTTCAACTGTTATGTTCATTATTTGAGATTCTGCTTGATTATTTACAGTTAGCATGCTCGAAATTTCTTTGGTTGAATATTTACCTTTCATCTTTTTTGAAACTTCATCTAATATTCTAGGACTTTTAATAATTTCTGAGTATGTTTTAACAAGTTGAATATTTGATTGAACTTGTTGGGCCATCATGTCGTTATTCGATTCTTTTTGATTAACAAGAACTTGCGTGGTAGCTGAATATTTCGGTTGAATTACCAAAAAACTCAATATTAAACTTAACAACAAAAATATTAAGGGTAATATCAGTAACAGCCTTATATGTTTTTTTAATGCTGCCATTACTTTACCTAAATCAGTAGATTTTTCCATAGTAACCTCCAAGTATGTATATTACATATTACTTAACGTATATTTTACATTATATAGGATAACATGACGGTTTTGAAACAAATTTTAAATATTTTTACAATCAAAATCAGATTGTAATATTTTTTAATACAACCTACAAAATTATAACAATTACTGAGAGCACCAAAAGTTGTTTGTTACAGGACATAGTTCTTAATAAAAAAGCACCTACCAAGATTTCTTAGTAGATGCTTTAAACTATTGTAAAATAATAAAGAAAACAATAACAAATATGCTTACAATGAACCTTACACTTTGTGCTAAAAAGATGATTTTCCCAAAAGTTCTCTTTTGATAGATACCTATGCCTACTTGGATCATCGCAAACCCAATGATTAAAAGAATCAGAGCTGGTATGAAATTAGCAATTAAAGCTCCGATATCTAACAATAAGCTTCCTACTATTAAGAGGATCATTGTAATTTTAGGTGTTTTCGGATTACGTGCTAACATTAATATCGCAGATAAAAATGTGAAAACTGAAAATGCTATGATAAACGTTTTGAGCAGAATCATAAAATCACTCCTTGATTCCTTATTATACATGAAAATAATCATTACAATATCAAAAAAGGGATATTAACTTACAGTTACCTATATAAAATATATACACCTGTACAAGTTAGTGCATTCGTAATAATAAAACCTCATTAAAAGCAATAGAAAGTTAAATTGCTTTTAATGAGGTTGCTTTTTATTATCAGTTAACCAGAAACTACTGTGATACCTTGGTTTGGATATTGATTATTTTCAGCTTCATCTATAAATGCGTTACTAAAATCACTGTACGATACATAAGATTTATTTTTTGAGTTATAAATAATTGTATCAGTACCCAATTTATAATCGTTGGTTTCTGGACCATTAAAATCAAACATGCTTGCAGGACTTACAAACGTCCAGTCTTTTAGTTTGTCTTGCGCTGCTAGAATATCATAAGCTTCAGCCATTTTTATTGCTGATTCTTTTACAGCCTCTGGGATATTTGGATTATCCGCCACTCTTGTTGTTTTACTATCATCTATAAACAATCTACCTGTTCCACCAACAAACATTAGTTTCACATCTATACCAGCTAGAATATCAATAAGGTGATTGGTCATTTGAATATATAATTCTTCTTTCCCTTTTGGTGCGCCAAATGCGACGAATACTGCATCAAAACCTTCTAAATCTTCACGAGTAATATCTAATATGTCTTTTTCTACATATGGAACATCAAATTGTAATTTATTATGATTTCTGACAAACGCAGTAACTTCATGGCTTCTCTCTAACGCTTTTTCAGTTAAGATTGTTCCTTGTTTACCCGTTGCGCTTATGATTGCTATTTTCATCGTTTCATCATCCCCTTTTGAAAATTAATTATAACTTTGATACTTTACTTACTTTTAACAGTATTGTGCCTAATAAAGACTCCTTAATCGTATATCTATATGAAGTTCGTAAGCAGATAAGCATTTATAATTTAATTTATTTTACACCACTTTTTGTATAGTACGCAATAATAAAGAACTTTCAAAAAGTGTTACACTTATACATTGATGTTGGCTGAAAATAAAAAGATAAGTGACAATCTAAAAAGCATCTAATACTTCCTAAATCATCACTTATCCTTGATTTTATGCTATTTTATTCACTACATCATGACATAAGGGTTTATGTCTATCTTTAATGAAAGCTTATCTTTTTGATAGCGTTCATGATAGTAATCATCTAAATATTGAAGTGCTTTGTGTAATTCGGGTTCACTTTTGTATTTGACTAGAACTTGGAAACGAAATTCTCTATTAATTCTAGCGATAGCTGCTGGTGATGGTCCTAAAATCAAAGCCCGATCCGTAAGATGTTGTAATAATATTTTATGAACATGTGCAGCTGCTTGCATAACTTCTTTCATATTTTGGTGAGAAATCGTAAAGTTAATCAAGAAATAGTATGGTGGATACTTACCAATTTGTCTGTATTTCATTTCTTTATGATAGAACGATAAATAATCATTAAGCTGGACATCTTGTATCGCATAATGATCAGGATTATAAGTTTGAATAATAACCTTACCTTCTTTTTCATGACGTCCTGCACGCCCTGCTACTTGAGTCAATAATTGGAAAGTTCTTTCACTGGAACGAAAATCTGGTAAGTTCAACATAGTATCAGCGTTTAACACACCGACAAGTGTAATATTTGGGAAATCCAACCCTTTCGCAATCATTTGAGTACCGAGCAGAATATCCCCTTTACCATCTCCGAAGTCATTCAATAACTTCTCATGTGCACCTTTTCGTGATGTTGTATCTGCGTCCATACGAATAATCTTCGCATTTTTAAATTCACGATTTAAAAGTTCTTCAACACGTTGGGTACCAGTTCCCATTTGACGAATATGTTCACTTTCGCAGTTTGGACATTTATTAGGCGGTGTTTCTTCATAACCACAATAGTGACATTTCAATTTATCGCTAGATTTATGGTAGGTCAATGAAATATCGCAGTTTGGACATTGCGGTACATGACCACAGTCTCGGCATAATATAAATGAAGAATAACCACGTTGATTTAGGAACAGTACAATTTGTTCATTGCGAGATAAACGGTCTTGAATTGCTTCTCGCAATTCTGTCGAAAACATTGACCGGTTACCATTTGCTAATTCTTCACGCATATCTACAATATCAATTTCAGGTAATGGTTGATTATTCACACGATCAGGTAAGCTTAATAAGTGATAAACTCCCTTTTCAGCACGTGCATATGATTCAAGACTTGGTGTCGCACTACCTAAAATTAATGGACATTGATGGTATTTTGCGCGCCATAATGCAATTTCTTTCGCATGATAACGAGGATAATCTTCTTGTTTATATGTTGCCTCATGTTCTTCATCAATAATAATCATACCCAGATTTTTAAATGGTGCAAAAACACTAGAACGCGCGCCTACACTTACACGTGCACGACCATCACGTATTTTTTGCCACTCATCATAACGTTCGCCTTTTGAAAGACCAGAATGCAATACTGCAACTTCATCACCAAATCTACGTTTAAAACGTAAAACCATTTGTGGTGTTAAAGCAATTTCTGGAACTAACATCATAGCCTGTTGATTTTTTTCTAGAACAGCTTCTATCGTTTGAAGATAAACTTCAGTTTTACCAGAACCTGTTACACCATGTAATAAGAAAGTCTCTTGTTTTTCTTCATCAATAACCTTTTTAATCTCATCGTAAGCGATTTGTTGGCTTGGAGTGAGTTGTCGTTTTTCTTCTTGTTCAAATACTCTTGATGCATATGGGTCACGTTCTACTATGGCATCATACTTCTCTACAAAACCATTACGTTCCAATGTTTTAGCACTTGAAGCTGATAACCCTACTTCTTCAAGTTCTTTTAAAGGAACATCTCTATTTTGTGCATCTAGCAAGTAAGCATAAACATCATATTGTTTAGGGTGTCGTTCTAACATTGCTAAAACTTCATCTGGTTGATGATCATCTCTTATTCGTATTGCACGTTGTGTTTTTTTCTTTGTATTTTGAGACAGTAACGTTTCTTCTCTAACGATACCTTCTTCTAATAAAGGAACTAAATGTTTTAAATCACCATTTTGTTGAGCAGCTTTATAAGCATAACGCCCTTCTTTATTAAAGCGTTTTAAAATGTCATCTGGTATTGATTCATCTTCTACAATTTCAAACACTTTGGTATATCTTGCTTTAATAGCGCTTGGTAACATGGCTTCTAAAATAGAAATACGTTTCGTGACATGATATTTACCATACCAGGCGCTTAAATCAACTAATTCAGGTGTCAGTTCTGGTTTGATATCTTGAATTTCTTGGATTTCTTTTAGTTTAGATAAATCTAGTTCTGGATCTGGTTCCTCAGCTATTTCCATAACATACCCTTGAATGGTTCTGTACCCAAAGGGTACAACGACTCGTACACCAACTTGAATAATGGGTACGAGTCGCTCTGGTATTTTATAGTCAAAGGTAAAGTCTACGTTTTTAGCTGGGACATCTACAATTACCTTTGCATACATTATTTCCACCTACGTTCTAATTCTTCTAAGATTCTTCCAGCAAGCTGCTGTTTCTTACCTTTCTCTATATTAACTGCTTCGTCATTTTTGAAGTATAATGTGACTTCATTATCATCAGAACTGAAACCGATAGATGTGTCTCCTACGTTATTCGCAATAATCACATCTGCATTCTTTTTCTCTAATTTAGCTTTTGCATATTTTTCAATATCTTGTGTTTCAGCTGCAAAGCCAATTAATTTTTGATGCGATTTATGCTCACCTAAATATTTCAATATATCTTTAGTTCGTGTAAATGAAATGGTTAAATCTCCATCTTGTTTTTTCATTTTATGTTCCAGTTTTTCTGATGGTTTGTAATCTGAAACTGCAGCCGTTTTAAAGACAAAGTCCTGAGCATCAAAACGTTCAACTACTGCGTTAAACATATCTTCCGCACTAGTTACAGGTACAAAGTCCACATTTTCTGGTGGCGTTAAGCTTGTTGGACCACTCACTAAAGTTACTTTAGCGCCTCTCTTTTGTAATGCATCAGCAAGTGCATATCCCATTTTTCCTGATGCTCTATTAGACACAAAACGTACAGGATCAATAACTTCGACCGTCGGTCCTGCTGTAACTAAGGCATGTTTACCATTGAACCAATCACTCTCATTGATGACTGATTGATTATTATTTTGTTCCATCGTTTGGCGCATGAATGCCATGATATCCAATGGTTCCATCATACGGCCCTTCGCTACATAGCCGCAGGCTAAAAAGCCTTCACCAGGTTCGGCGAAATGATATCCATCTTCAGTCAATACTTGCATGTTTGCTTGTACTCTTGGATTTTCATACATATGCACATTCATAGCAGGAGCAACAAATTTAGGAACAGTCGTCGCTAATAAAGTTGAAGTAATCATATCGTCAGCAATACCGTTTGCTAATTTACCGATAATATTGGCAGTTGCTGGTGCAATAATCACTGCGTCTGCCCAATCACCTAACGCTATATGTTGAATTTCAGCTGGATTTTCTTCTTTAAATGTACTCGTGTATACAGGATTACGACTGATTGCTTGGAAAGCAAGCGGTGTCACAAACTCTTGTGCATGTTCAGTCAGCATTACACGTACGTCATACCCTGCTTGTGTTAATTTACTTGTTAAATCAATCGCTTTATAAGCTGCAATACCACCCGATACTGCTAATAAAATATTCTTCATCGCAATCTTTGCCTCCAAGTTTATTCTCTCTTTATGTATACGGCTTAATATTAAAAAATGAGTCCAAATGAAATGGCCTCATAATTCATCAATCATTTTATATTTTAACACTCTAGGTCAAAAAAGTCCTTTGCTTTGCAAAGCAATAAAGTTGATTCTCTACCTCTATCCGCGTAAGATAGCTTTCGATACAGACAATAGAAAGAAGGTTTGAAGATGGAGACTTTAAAGCAATATGATGATATTACACAACGCATTGAATCAGAAAATAAATTCTTATTATATGTCATGGCGAATGGTTGCTCAGTCTGCCATGCAGACCAACCTAGAGTAGAAAAATTAGTAAATCAGTTAGAAATACCTGCAGCACAAATTATTGTAAATGATATTCCTGAAGCTGCTGGTCAACTCTCGCTCTTTACTGCGCCTGTCGTCATTCTTTTTAATAATGGAAGAGAATTTCATAGACAAGCACGTATTATAGATTTCGATCAGTTAGAACGTTCTATGGAGCAATTGAAGATGTCTTATTAAATGAAAAACAACCTTTAAAGCAGTTTTTTTGCCTTAAAGGTTGTTTTTAATTTATATAATCACTTTTAAACTCAGTCTTTTGTTTCGAATTCACTTTCGTTTAATTCTGGTTCGATTGGAGTGATTTTGCCATCGGCAATCTCTTCTAGAGCTTCTCCAACTGTTTTAACTGAGTGATATTTTTCTAATAACGCAGTGTCTTTTTTGTCATATAATTCACGTGCGCGTTTGGCTGCCACTGTTGCGATTAAATATTTTGATTTTACTTTTGAAGTTAATTGATTAAGCGGTGGGTATAACATTATTTTTTGGCCTCCAATATCATTTTTCTATACTTTGCTTCTATACGTTCGCGTTTTAGATGTTCGGCTGCAACGATTGCTTGAATACGTTCTTTAGCAAGTTCTACTTCATCGTTTACCACAACGTAGTCATAAAGATTCATCATTTCCACTTCTTTACGTGCTTCTTTCACACGACTTTGAATCTTTTCGTCTGATTCTGTACCGCGGCCGACTAAACGCTCTCTTAAGTGGTCTAAACTTGGCGGTGCTAGGAAGATAAATAATGCATCAGGGAATTTCTTGCGTACTTGTTTCGCACCTTCAACTTCGATTTCTAAGAAGACATCATAGCCTTCATCCATAGTGTCTTTCACATACTGTACAGGTGTACCGTAGTAGTTACCTACATATTCTGCATACTCAATAAATTGATCTTGTGCGATAAGTTGCTCAAACTCTCGTTTTGTCTTGAAAAAATAATCAACGCCATCTTGTTCACCTTCACGCATTTCACGTGTCGTCATTGAAATTGAATATTTGTATGATGTTTTCGGATCATCAAATATTTCTTTGCGGACAGTACCTTTTCCGACTCCAGATGGACCTGATAAGACAATTAGTAAACCTTTTTCATTATCCATGCCTTACGACCTCTCTAAGCTATTGTTGTATTATATAATGATACCATATTCTAAATAAAATTGTATAGATGCCAATAGATAAAATCTTAATTTGGAAGTTTACCATATTCACATGGTACAATAATAAGAACGTAGTACAAGAACGAAAATAAAAAGGTAGCTGATAATTATGGCATTTGATGGCCTATTCACAAAGAAAATGGTAGAAGAACTGTCCTTTCTTGAAGGTGGACGTATTCATAAAATCAACCAACCTGATAACGATACAATTATAATGGTCATTCGTCAGAATCGTAAAAACCATTCATTACTGTTATCTATCCATTCTAATTTCTCTCGTATGCATATTACGAAAAAGAAATATGATAACCCATTTGAACCGCCAATGTTTAACCGTGTCTTTCGTAAACACTTAGACGGCGGAATTATACAAGCAATTCGTCAAATTGATAATGACCGTCGTATCGAAATCGATGTTCAAAGCACAGATGAACTCGGTGATAAAATATATCGTACCGTTATCCTAGAAATTATGGGTAAACACAGTAACTTAATACTAGTTGATGATAATCGCAAGATTATCGAAGGTTTCAAACATTTAACACCAAACACAAACCAATATCGTACCGTTATGCCAGGATTCCAATATGAAGCACCACCTACACAAAATAAAATCAATCCTTATGAAGTTTCAGGTCAAGACGTATTAAAATATATAGATTTCAATCAAGGTAATATTGCGAGACAACTGTTACAAACTTTCGAAGGTTTCAGTCCACTCATTACAAAAGAAATTACAGAACGTCGTCAATTTATGACTACTGAAACATTACCAGCAGCATTCGATGAAGTTATGGAAGAAACTAAACTTAAACCTGTTCCGATTTTCCATAAAAATCATGAAACAGGTAAAGAAGATTATTACTTCATGCGTTTAAAACAGTTTGATGATGACAGTGTGACTTATGAATCACTTGATGAGTTATTAGATCGTTTCTACGATGCACGTGGCGAACGTGAACGTGTTAAACAACGTGCGAATGATTTAGTTCGTTTTGTCCAACAACAACTTCAAAAGAATCGAAACAAACTCGTTAAATTAAACGCTGAGTATGAAGGTACGCAATCAAAAGAAGATATGCAGTTATATGGTGAACTCATTACCGCAAACATCTATCGTATTAAACAAGGTGATGAAACCTTAACTACTGAAAATTACTACACAGGTGAAGAAGTGACAATTAAGTTAGATTCGACTAAATCACCTTCACTGAATGCTCAATATTACTATAAGCAATATAATCGTTTAAAAACACGTGAACATGAGCTTGAACATCAAATACAACTCACAGAAGAAAACATCGCATACTTTGAATCTATTGAGCAACAGTTGGTTCATATCACTGTAGAAGATATTGACGAAATCCGTGAAGAACTTGCAGAACAAGGCTTTATGAAACAACGTCAAAATCGTAAGAAAAAGAAACAACCGCAAATGCAGTTGCAAACTTACCTTTCTACAGATGGCTCAACTATATATGTAGGTAAAAACAACAAACAAAACGATTATCTAACAAATAAAAAAGCACGTAAGCACCATTTATGGTTCCATACAAAAGATATTCCTGGTTCTCACGTAGTCATTTTTGAAGATGAACCAAGCGATAAAACAATAGAAGAAGCTGCAATGTTAGCAGCCTACTTCTCTAAAGCAGGAAACTCTGGTCAAATTCCAGTAGATTACACGGATATCAAAAATGTACACAAACCTTCTGGTGCGAAACCTGGCTTTGTAACGTATGATAATCAAAAAACGTTATACGCCACACCAGATTATGATCACATCCAATCGATGAAAAGCGATTCAGAAAAAGTGAAATTAAAATAATCAATTTACTTTAAAAGCACTCGAAGACAAAATGTTTTCGAGTGCTTTATTTTAAAATATCCAACCTTTAATTTTTTGACTATCAGGAACAAACGGTTCACGCTTATCAATTTCTTCATTTTTAATAATTGCTTCTGCATTCTTGATTAACTTCATCATAGATTCACGAAAATCCAATAACGCTTCTTCTTTAAATAAAGACTTAATAATAAAAGGTCTGGCTTCAAAATCATGCGCATCAGATGCTATAAAATGAGCAAGATTACATTTCATTAGTTCAATCGATACATCTTGAATTCCTTTGCCAAAATACCCTATTAAAGACGTTGAAGTAATTTGACTTAATGCTCCTTGCTGAACTAAGTTATATAAAACACTCATATCTTTCAACAAAGCGATATTACGTTCAGGATGTGCAATGATGGGAATATAACCTAATTCCTGTATATTTTGAAACATTTGATACGTATAATCAGGAATGTCGTTAGGAGGAAACTCAATGAGTAAGTATCTGGACTTGTTTAAACCACTTACCTTTCCGGATTTAATATCTTCAATTAAATTCTGATGAATTCTTACCTCTTGTCCTGGATAAATTTGAATTCCTAAATCTTTAACCTCTTTTAATTTACATAATCTTTTTATTTTTAACTTTACTTTATCAAAAGAATTATCGTATTTATTAGTATAATGAGGTGTTGCAATAATTTTTGTTACATTTTCTTTTTTAGCTTGTCTTAATAATTGAATAGCCGCTTCTTCATCTCTTGGTCCATCATCTGCATCAATTAATATATGATTATGCATATCTATCATGGGTATCACTCCAAAATTCAGACTACCAATCTATCTTTTTAAATGGCGTTTGTTCATAACTCACCTTTATTATATTCTTCTTTCATAGCCTGCTGTAAATAAAAAACAACCCACCTATCAGGTGAGTTGTTTACATATCATTGATGAAATTAATCCATTAATGCTAGTTGGAAATTCACACCGAAGCGATCTTGTATCCATGCGAATTCTCTGTAAGGTCCAAGCTCAGTTTTGGCCATTAAAATGGCACCGCCGCTTTTTAATCCACTGTATAGACGTTCCATTTCCATAGCATTATCTACTGTCACAAATAAAGAAATAGATGGATTCATCGGTATTTCAGTTCCATTAGAATTATCAATCGCCATAATAATTTGGTCTTTTAAACGAATAATTGCGTGTTGGACTGCACCCGCTTCTCCGCTTCCAAACTCATCATACTTCACCATTGAAACTACTTCACTATCTTCAAATACTGAAGTATAAAGTTCAATCGCTTCTTCAGCTTCATTATTAAACATTAAAAATGGTGTTACCTTTGGTATTTGCACACTATCCCCTCCTCATAGACTTACTATTTACTAATCACATAGTAATTTAAAATTAAGCAATTAAAAATCACTATTTTGACACTTAAAACGATACATGAATGACTATACAAAAGCAACTCAACCTATACATAGAACTGCCTTAATTGAGATTGTGTTTTTTCTCAAAAGGGTTAAATTAAGCTAACATTATGAAAGACCAAAAGTGAATCAAACAGTACCTTTTTCTATATGTATGACACAATTCATAGTATAATGACTTTATTCCAAAACAATGAGTAAATCTTAATCAGATGATTGAATGAATGGAGGTCTATGATGTCTCACTTTTTCTTACCTATTTTAGCAATGTTAGCAGTGATTATTATCGGTTATATCTTTATTAAAATATATTTACGCTAGTCTATTTGTCACTTTTGACTTAGACAGATTTTTCTTAAAATCTAAAAATCCGCAATCATAAGCTCAAAATGAGTGTTCATGATTGCGGATTTTGTCGTTTGTTTTTAAATTAAGCCTTTTTCTTTTATATCTGTTTTACATTTCTTGAATATGTTTTTCTCGTGTTCATTCGATAACCATTGATTTTCATCTTGATCATAGTTATTGACCGGCTCACGATAATCTTCATTTGCGGATAAGAATTTATTTAAGTGCGCAAATGGTTTATGAGCAGTTTGTGCATGTGTATTGGACATGGTTCATCCCTCCATCCAATTCCATCTTATGCTAAATTGTCTCTCCATTCAACTAAAGATTGAATATCAGACTCAGAAATTTTGCCTTGTTCTTTAGCCACGTCAATTAATTCGTTGTAGTCACTTAAAGTATAGAACGGAATATCAGCATCTTTGAACATTTGATCCGCTTTAGCAAGACCATACGTAAAGATTGCGACTACACCTAATACTTCGGCGCCAGCTTCTCTTAATGCTTCTGCAGCAACTAATGATGAACCGCCTGTTGAAATTAAGTCTTCAACGACTACGATTTTTTTACCTTTACTTGGTGCACCTTCGATTTGGTTTTGTTTACCATGGCTTTTACTTTTAGAACGTACATAGCTCATTGGCATATCTAATTTTTCAGAGATGAACGCTGCATGAGGAATGCCCGCTGTCGCAGTTCCTGATACAATTTCAGCATCTTTGAAATGTGTTTGAATCAATTCGATTAAACCGTCACGAATCGCGTTACGAACTTCTGGATAACCTAATGTTACTCGGTTATCACAATAAATCGGAGATTTAATCCCTGAACTCCATGTAAATAAATCATTCGGTGATAGTGCAACTGCACCAATATCTAATAATGATTGCGCAATTTGTTTTGACATCTTAACCTAACCAACTTTCTTTAATATGATGATAACTTTCAACCGGATTGTCACTTTGTGTGATTGGACGACCTACTACAATATGTGTAGAGCCCATTTCACGTGCTTTGTCTGGTGTTGTAATACGTTTTTGATCGTCTTGTGCGTAATGTGCTGGACGAATACCTGGTGTTACTTTCAAGAAGTCTGAACCTAATTCTTTTGTCAGTAATTCTGCTTCTAATGGTGAACATACTACGCCATCTAAGCCAGCTTCTTTAGTTAAACGTGCATAGTTTAATACAGCCTCTTCAATTGAAGTTTGGATGTTTTGTTCTTTTTGCAGCATTTCTTCTGTTGTTGATGTTAATTGTGTGACCGCAATAATTTTAGTGTCTTTGTTGACGCTACGTAAGCCTTCAACTGCTTGGCGCATCATTTCAGTACCACCAGCAGCATGTACGTTTACTAAATCTACATTTAAACGTCCTAAACCAGCCATCGCTTGTTTGACTGTATTTGGAATATCATGCAGTTTTAAATCTAAGAAGATTTGGTGGCCGCGTGCTTTAATTTTGTTGATTAATTCAGGGCCAGTTTGATAATAAAGTTCCATTCCGATTTTGATGTATAAAGGTTCATCAAATAAATCTAAGAAATTTTCTACTTCTTCAGCCGTCGCAAAGTCTAATGCGATAATCGGTAAAGGTAAATTACGATTTGCCATTATTTAGTCACCTCAAAAGTCCTTTTGTACAATTCATTAATATGGTTTACACCTAAGTCGTCGAGCAATGCTGGCAGTTCATCAATGATTTCTTTACATACCATTGGATTTTGGAAGTTAGCTGTTCCAACTGCTACCGCATTCGCACCCACTGAAATATAGTCTATAACATCTTGTGCGTTTTGAACACCGCCCATTGCGATAATTGGAATATCTACAGCTTGTCTGACTTGATAAACCATTCGCATTGCGACAGGTTTGATTGCTGGTCCGCTTAAGCCACCGACTGTATTTGCGATAATTGGACGCCCTGTTTTCGCATCAATACGTAAGCCGACTAATGTATTAATCATTGTTAAACCATCCGCATATTGCGCGATTGCTTTAGCCATTGCGACAATATCTGTTACGTTTGGTGAAAGTTTCACGTATACAGGCACTTTAGAAACTGCTTTAACTTTACGTGTCAATTCAGCAGCAACTACTGGATCCACGCCAAACTGCATACCGCCTTCTTTCACGTTCGGACAAGAGATATTTAATTCCAATGCTTTCACATTTGGTGCTTTTGAAATATGTTCAGCCACGTATACATAGTCTTCTTCAGTAGAACCAGCAACGTTTGCGATAATCGGTACATCAAATTGTTCTAACTTCTTAAGTTCATGTTCAATAATGTGATGCACACCAGGGTTTTGTAACCCAATCGCATTAATCATACCACTATCAGTTTCAGCAACACGCGGTGTTTCATTACCATAACGTGCTTCTTTCGTAGCGGCTTTAATCATAATGGCACCCAGTTCACTTAAGTCATAAAATTGACTGAACTCAGCACCGAAAGCAAAACAACCGCTTGCTGGCATAATCGGGTTCTTTAACTCTAATCCTGGAATTTCTACATTTAATCGACTCATAGGATGACTGCTCCTTTCTCAAATACAGGTCCATCTGTACAAACTTTGACATAACTTGTTTCAGATTCAGGTGTATGGCAGACACATGCGTAACATGCACCGATACCGCAACCCATGCGTTCTTCAAGTGATAAGAAACCTTCAACATCTGCTAATTTGTCATGTTCTTTAATGGCTTTTAACATTGGTTTAGGTCCGCATGTATAGTAAATATCATAATCTACCGGCAACTCAGAAATCACATTTGTCACAAAGCCTTTTGCTCCCATTGTGCCATCTTCAGTCACAATGTGTGTTTCACCTAATTGCGCAAACTCATCTGCGTAGAAGACATCTTTTTTACTTCTGAAACCTAAAACATGTACTGTTTCAATACCTTGACGATTCAGTTGTTTAGATAGTTCATATAAAGGAGGAACACCGATACCGCCGCCCACAAGAAGCGCTTTACGTTCTGCTTTTTCAACAGGGAAACCATTACCTAAAGGTGCAATAATATCAATCGCATCATTCTCACGCATTTGAGACAGACGTTGTGTCCCAGCACCTTCTGCACGATATAACATCGTAAAGGTTTCAATTTCAGGTTCGATATGACAAATTGAGATCGGACGTCTCAACATATGCAGTGAACCTTCACCTACTTTAATATGAACGAATTGTCCAGGTTGTGTCATTTTGCGTGTCACAGGTCCTTTTACTTTAATTTCAAAAATGCGGTCCGCAATTTCTCGATTGGATACGATAATGTTTTGTTCCACTGTTAAATCCTCCTTTTAATGTTGAACCTATCTTCATTATAGCCACTTTAACTACTTTTACATACTTCTCATTGTGAATGTCATACTCTCAATCACATTCGTTAACGCATTCGCTGTATCTAATGATGTTAAACATGGCACACCATTTTCTACAGACGCACGTCTGATTTGGAAACCATCTCTTTCAATCGTTTTCCCTTTTGTCATAGTGTTAATGACAATTTGTACGTCACCATTTTGAATGCGATTTAATAAATCATCTTCACCGCCGATTTTACCCACTGTTTCAACCGGAATATGATTTTCAGCTAATTTCGCAGCTGTACCTGAAGTTGCGAGTACTTTATATCCCACTTCATGTAAACGTTTGGCGATTTTAACCATTTCTTCTTTATCTTTATCACTGACAGTAATTAACACTGTACCATGATCTTTTACTTCCACACCGCTCGCAGTTAAACCTTTGAACAATGCTTTTTCTAAAGTTAAATCTTTACCCATGACTTCACCTGTTGATTTCATTTCAGGTCCAAGCGTAATGTCGACATTTTTCAATTTATTAAAACTGAATACTGGCGCTTTAACATAAACCCCTTCTGAATAAGGTTGAAGTCCTGGTTTGTAACCTAAGTCACTTAGTTTTTCTCCTAAGATGGCACGCATCGCAAGTTGTGCCATTGGAATATCTGTAATCTTACTTAAGAACGGTACTGTACGACTTGATCTTGGGTTCACTTCTAAGACATAGACACCATCATGTGCTAATACGAATTGGATATTGATTAAACCTATAATATCCAAGCCTTTCGCAAGTTTCGTTGTATACGCTTCTAAAGTTTGAATCACTTCATCAGATAACGTTTGAGGCGGATAAACTGCGATAGAGTCGCCTGAGTGCACCCCTGCACGTTCAATATGTTCCATAATACCTGGAATAATCACTGTTTCCCCATCTGAAATCGCATCAACTTCAATTTCTTTACCTGTTAAGTAACGGTCAACAAGTACAGGATGTTCAGGACTCGCTTTTACAGCTTCTCTCATGTAGTTTTCTAACTCTGCATCATTATACACGATTTCCATCGCACGGCCACCTAATACATACGATGGACGTACAACAACTGGATAACCGATTTCTCGCGCATTATCTAAAGCTTCTGCAGGAGAAGTTGCAGTTTTACCTTTCGGTTGCGGTACATCGATGGTATTTAAGAGTTCTTCAAACTCTTTTCTATCTTCAGCACGGTTTAAATTCTCTAAAGATGTACCTAAGATTTGCACACCGTGTTTCGCAAGTTTTTCTGCTAAATTGATTGCAGTTTGGCCACCGAATTGAACTACAACACCTTTAGGCTGTTCGAGTTCAATAATGTTCATGACATCTTCTTCAGTTAATGGTTCGAAGTAAAGTTTATCTGAAATTGAAAAGTCAGTTGACACTGTTTCAGGGTTGTTGTTGATGATGATTGCTTCATAGCCTGCATTTTGGATTGCCCAAACGGCATGAACTGTCGCATAGTCGAATTCAACACCTTGACCGATACGGATCGGACCAGAACCAAGTACAATCACTTTTTCTTTATCTGTTACGATGGATTCGTTATCTCTTTCATATGTTCCATAGTAGTACGGTGTCGCAGATTCAAATTCTGCAGCACATGTATCTACCATTTTGTATACTGGTTTAATATCATTTTCATGGCGGAGTCGATAAACATCTTCTTCTTCCATATCAAATCTATGCGCGATGACTTTATCGCTGAAACCATAGTCTTTCGCATATTTAAGATATTCGATATCACCTTTATGTGCTTTTAATTCACGTTCGATATCGATAATATGTTGGAATTTGTTAAGGAAGAAGTAATCAATTTTAGTCATCTCGTGAATTTCTTCGAGTGTTGTACCACAGCGAATCGCTTCACCGATGAAGAAAAGACGTTCATCATCTTGTTGTAAGATACGTTCTTTTATGTAGTCTAAATCGTAACTTTCTCCATTCGGTAATCCTAGATGATGGACACCATATTCTAATGAACGAATGGCTTTTAATAATGATTCTTCATACGTACGGCCGATAGCCATAACTTCACCTGTTGCTTTCATTTGCGTTCCAAGTACACGTTCGCCTTTTTCAAATTTATCAAATGGGAAACGTGGAATTTTAGAAATCACATAGTCTAAAGCTGGTTCAAACGCCGCATAAGATGTGCCTGTGACAGGATTTAACATTTCATCCAATGTTAAACCAACCGCAATTTTAGCTGCTAATTTCGCAATCGGATAACCTGTTGCTTTTGATGCTAAGGCTGATGAACGTGATACACGTGGATTAACTTCAATGATATAGTAATTCATTGAATATGGATCAAGTGCTAATTGTACGTTACAACCACCTTCGATACCTAAAGCACGAATAACTTTTAATGATACGTCACGTAACATTTGATATTCAACATCTGTCAAAGTTTGACTTGGCGCAACAACGATAGAGTCACCTGTATGGATACCGACTGGATCGATATTTTCCATATTACAAACCACAATGGCGTTATCGTTTTTATCACGCATTACTTCATATTCAATTTCTTTAAATCCTGCGATAGATTTTTCAATCAAACATTGTGTAGCTGGGCTATAATGCAAGCCGTTTGTCACAACTTCTTTTAATTCTTCGTCGTTATGACAAATACCGCCGCCTGTACCACCCATTGTAAATGCTGGGCGTACGATTAATGGATATCCCACTTGTTCTTTGAACGCAAAAGCCTGTTCTACAGTGTGGACGATGTCACTTTCAGGAACAGGTACATCTAAGTCATTCATCAAACTTCTAAATAACTCACGGTCTTCTGCTTGTTGAATTGAGCTTAATTTTGTTCCTAATAAACGTACATTGTTCGCTTCTAAAACACCGCTGTCATGAAGTTGAATGGCCATGTTCAAACCTGTTTGTCCACCAAGTGTTGGTAAGAGTGCATCAGGTTGTTCTTTACGGATGATACGTGCGATAAAGTCGTGTGTTAAAGGTTCGATATAAACTTTATCTGCAATTTCTTTGTCAGTCATAATTGTTGCTGGGTTTGAATTGACTAAGATAACGCGGTAACCTTCTTCTTTTAAGGCTAAACACGCTTGTGTACCGGCATAATCAAACTCTGCAGCTTGACCGATGATGATAGGTCCTGAACCAATCACTAAAATGGTTTTAATGTCATTATTTCTAGGCATTGACTGTACGCTCCTTCGCTTTGAATTCTTTCATCATATCAATGAATTGATCGAATAAGTAATTTGAATCAGTAGGTCCTGGGCATGCTTCTGGATGATATTGTACTGAAAAAGCAGGAAGCGTTTTATGTTTTAATCCTTCCACTGTGCCATCATTTAAGGCAATATGTGTGACTTCTAAATCTGTGTGTGCAACTGAAGCTTCATCAATTGCGTAACCATGGTTTTGACTTGTTAAAGCAATTTTTCCCGTTGCTAAGTCTTTAACTGGATGGTTTGCACCACGGTGACCAAACTTCATTTTGAAAGCTTCGGCACCTTGTGATAATGCAAATAGCTGGTGACCTAAACAAATACCGAAGAATGGAATTTTTCCTAAGATACCTTGAATCATTTCCACAGCTTCTGGTACATCTTCAGGATCTCCTGGGCCATTCGATAACATGACACCGTCAGGTGACATGCCAAGAATAATTTCAGCTGGTGTATTGTATGGCACGACAGTTACATTACAACCGCGTGCGTTAAGTTCTCTAACGATATTTTGTTTCTTTCCGAAGTCTACCAATACGACGCTTAAGTCTGAACCAGTTGATACATAAGGTGTTTTCGTCGATACCATCGGTACTTCGTCACGAGAGAGTTCAAATTGTTTAAGTTCTTCTATAAATGCTGGAATATCTTCAGCGTGGTCTGTAAAACCAGCTTTAAGTACTCCGTGTTCACGTATTTTACGTGTGATACTACGTGTATCTACACCAGAAATACCTGGAATATCATATTGAACTAATACATCGTTGAAAGTCTTTTGTTGACGGAAGTTGCTAGGATGCGTACTCGCTTCTTTTACGACTACGCCACTTAATGTCGGTACTAACGATTCAAAATCATCTCTGTTAATACCGTAATTTCCGATTAAAGGATAAGTGAATGTAATGATTTGACCTGTGTAAGACGGGTCAGAAATTGTTTCTTGATAACCCGTCATTGCTGTGTTGAAGACAATCTCACCTTTAGTCAGATTGTCTGATCCCAGCTTTCTTCCTTCATAAATTGAACCATCTTCAAATACAAGATATCGTTTTTCTAACATTGTTGTTTATTCCTCCTTGAATGCCACTTCTCCAGCTACCATTGTTAATACAGGGTTGCCGTATACTTTATAACCGATGAATGGTGTGTTGCTTGCTTTTGAATGGAAATCTTCTGCTTTGATTTCTCTCTCTTCTTCTAAATCGATTAATGTTAAGTCTGCTGTTTTGCCTTCTTCTAGGATGCCATATGGCAAGTCAAAGATCTGTGCAGGTTTAATTGTTAAGTAGTCAACTAATTGTTGTAATGACCAATCTCCATTTTTTACAAAGTGTGTGTAAAGTAATGGGAATGCTGTTTCACTGCCGACAATACCGAATGGTGCTTTTGTCATTGGTTGTGCTTTTTCGTCAGCTGCATGTGGTGCATGGTCAGTTGCGATACAATCAATTGTGCCGTCTAACAATCCTTCAATCAGTGCATCTCTGTCTTCTTTACTTCTTAAAGGAGGATTCATTTTGTACATTGCGTTGTCACCAGGGACATCGTCTTCTGTCATTAATAAGTGGTGCGGTGTCACTTCAGCAGTGACTTTGATACCTGCTGCTTTCGCATCACGGATAGCACGTACACTTTCTTTTGTTGAAACGTGACATACGTGGTAGTGACAATCTGCTGCTTCAGCTAATAATACGTCACGTGCGATTTGTACAGCTTCACAAATGTTTGGAATACCCGGAATACCTAATTCTTTACTGCGTTTCCCCTCGTGCATAGCGCCGCCGTAGATTAAACTGTTATCTTCACAGTGTGCAACTACTGCTTTGTTTAATTTGGCTGCTTGTTGCATTGCTTCATACATTGTGCCGGCTGTTTGTACCCCTACACCGTCATCTGTGAACGCAAATGCGCCGTGCTCAGCTAACCCTTTGAAATCAACTAATTCGCTGCCTGCTTGTCTGATTGTAATTGAAGCGTATGGTAATACACGAACACGTGCGTTATCTTCAATTAATTTGTTAAGTTTTTCTAAATGTTCAACTGTATCTGGTACTGGGCGAGTATTCGGCATTGGACAAACTGTTGTGAATCCACCGCGTGCTGCTGCTTTTGTACCTGTTTCAATTGTTTCTTTATGTTCTCCGCCTGGTTCTCTTAAATGTACGTGTACATCAACTAAGCCAGGTGCTGCGAAGCGACCTTTTGCGTCGATCACTTCAACTTCTGAACCTACTGTGATTTCTGGTGCGATTTCTTTTACTTTGTCGTCTTCTACTAAGATAGAAGCCTCTGTTAATTTACCGTCTTTTAATACTTTTGCATTCTTAATTAGCAACATCGATAAGAACCCCTTTCTGTTGTTCCGCAATAATATGGCTGATGACTGACATACGTAAGAACATGCCGTTTTTCATTTGTTTGAAGATACGTGCTTTTGGCGCTTCTACTAATTCTGTATCAATTTCAACGCCTCTGTTCACTGGTGCTGGGTGCATTACAATTGCGTTTGGTTTCATGCGGTTGTATCTTTCTTTTGTTAAACCGTATTTTTCATGGTATTCATGTGGATCAAAGTTTAATTCTCCGTCATGTCTTTCGTGTTGTACACGTAATAACATCACAATATCCGTTTCTTCGATGACATCATCAATTTTGACATATGGTGCATCTAGAGTATCGTCAATCCATTCATCTGGTGCTGCGAATTTAACGTTAGCACCTAAAGCTGTAAGTGCTTGGTAGTTACTGCGTGCTACACGTGAGTTTTTAATATCTCCGCAGATTAACACGTTTAAGCCTTTGAATTTTTTGTATTCTTCATAGATTGTCATGATGTCAAGTAAGCTTTGCGTTGGGTGTTGACCACTGCCGTCTCCGCCATTAATGACTGGAATATTTAATCCCTCTAATTCTTTGTAGTAATCATTTTGTGGGTGACGGATAACTAATGCGTCTACACCGATGCTTTCTAAAGTTTTGCATGTGTCATATAAAGACTCACCTTTTTTAACAGATGAAGTACTAGTTTCAAATGGAATTTCTTGCATACCTAAGCGACGTTCTGCCATTTCGAAGCTGCATTTTGTGCGTGTTGAGTTTTCGAAAAATAAGTTTGCTACGTATGTGTCATTTAATTTATGAACTTTCTTACCTTGTTTATATTCGATTGCTGTTTCGATAAGTGAATAGATTTCTTCATTTGATAAATGTTCCATAGATACTAATTGTTTCATTGTTAATTCCCCCTA
Source organism: Staphylococcus sp. HMSC061G12 (assembly GCF_001838465.1). NCBI lineage: Bacteria > Bacillati > Bacillota > Bacilli > Caryophanales > Staphylococcaceae > Staphylococcus > Staphylococcus sp. HMSC061G12. The sequence continues at coordinate 31,624 of NZ_KV837068.1, read as the reverse complement.
AGAATTGGATAAAGTTTATTTATTTGATGTTTCCGGTTTTACTTTAGGTAAAATTAGGTTCAATACGATACCTGAAAGTGCTGCAAGTGCCATACCTTCAACTTTGACGCCGTGAATATCGAACATTAAGTTTCCGATACCCACCACAAGAATAACTGACGCGATTACTAAGTTACGGTTTTCCGAAAAATCTACCTTGCTTTCAACCAGCATTCTTAAGCCACTTGAAGCGATGATACCGAATAAGAGAATGGATACCCCACCCATGACTGGTGTTGGGATTGATGAAATCAATGCTGTGAACTTACCTACAAATGCCAGGATAATCGCAATGACTGCTGCACCGCCGATAACGTAGATACTGTAAATCTTTGTTATCGCAAGTACGCCGATGTTTTCACCGTATGTTGTACTTGGCGGTCCGCCGATAATACTTGCAAACATTGTAGATACACCGTCTCCGATAATTGATCTGTGAAGACCTGGTTTCTCGAAGAAGTTTCTGCCGACAATCTTGTTGATGACCATTTGATGTCCAATGTGCTCACTGACTGTGACGAACACAATCGGAACCATTAAGAGCACCAGTCCGAAATGGAAGCTTGGATGATAATCTACAAATGGTACATAGATGTGCGGCCAGTCGAACCATGATGCTTTCATCACTAGTTTGAAATCTACGATGCCGAAGATGATGCCTGCGATGTAACCTACAATGATTCCGATTAAAACTGGAATCAGCGAGAAGAACCCTTTCATGTAGCCTTGAACTACTAATGTTGTGATTAACGTGATCATTGCGACAATCAAGTAAGTAACGTTGTAACCTTTCATGTCTGCAGTGTTTTCAAACATTGCCATGTTGGCAGCTGTTGGCGCAAGACTTAATCCGATAACCATGATGACTGGTCCTACTACAACGGGTGGTAACAAATGCATAAGCCAACCGATTCCGCTTAGTTTGATTAAGATTCCGATGATGACATACATCACACCACTCATGAAGAGTGCCACAAGCATGTCTCCTAAGCTGTGAGTACTTAATCCTGTAATAATCGGTGTGATGAAGGCGAAGCTTGAGCCTAAGTATGCTGGAATCATTGATTTTGTAATTAAGATATAAAGCAATGTTCCGATTCCTGATGCAAGCAATGCCGCTGAAATTGGCAAGCCTGTTAGGAATGGTACTAAGACTGTTGCGCCGAACATCGCGAATAGATGTTGTAAGCTGAGGAAGGCCCATTGGCCTGCTTTCGGCTTTTCATTAACATCTAGTACGGGTTTCACCGTTCGCTCAAACATTTGTTCATTTTCCATTTCTCTTTCTTCCTTTCATAAAAAAATCTCTTTACAGCAATCAGCGTGCAAAGAGACATTGTGGGGGAAAGATAAGAAGGTGTTGTCTGTTTGAGATACACGTGTACCTCTTTAGAAGTTGTTTCTTACAAGATTTGTAGCCTCTCGTGCTAGTATTGTAAGTTGACAACAGTTCTTATCTAACCCTTTGTCAGTCTCTCGTACTGATTTAAAAGGGTAAGCTATTCAATTATAACTGCGTTACGACCATCTGTTTCGTCTACATAGACTAAAACTTCTTCGTCTTTCGCAGTTGGAATATTTTTACCTACGAAGTCAGCGCGTATTGGTAATTCGCGGTGTCCGCGATCCACTAATGTTGCTAACCCGATTTTTTGTGGTCGAGAATGTAGTAAGATTGCATCGAGTGACGCACGTACAGTTCGACCTGTATAAAGCACATCATCAATGATGATAACGACTTTGTCTTTAAGGTCTACATCAATGACATAAGACTTCTCAGACATTTTAGGTGTCGGTAACTCTAAATCATCTCGAAATTGCGTGATGTCTAATGTTCCTGTAGGAACACTTACGTCTTCAATTTGTTGAATCTTCGTTTGAATACGTTTCGCTAAAAATTCTCCGCGTGTTTTCACACCAAGCAACACAAGATTTTCAGTACCTTTGTTATACTCTAAAATTTCATGTGCGATACGTGTTAAAGTCCGCTGCATGCCTGCATCATCTAATACAATACGTTCTGTCATTCCCGCACTCACCTTTCCATAAAAAAATCCCATATCTCAATTGAGAGACATGGGACACGAAGAACATGCGAGATTTACTATCTCAACTATTTAAATCAGTAACTGTTTTGTCGGTTACTTTACTAAATTTGTATGGCAATCAGGGTTGGTGAATTGCGTGTTCATACAAAATTACCTCTTAATAAAGTGTTTACTTAGTTACTTTCTCTAGTTTCAACATGTAAATTATCTGCCTTCGGAGCATCTCTGTACTCTCAATTAAAGACTTACGATTTCTTTATTAAACTGTACTAAGTTTAACACAGATAGATGAAAAGTCAAAGGTATTTCAATAATAAAATTGAATGATTGAACTCCAAATAAATATTTAGCTCTGTGATGCATATCCCAAGATCTTTTATATAAAGTACTTTTTTCAAACTATAATTATCACGAGAAAAATCCGATGTTATTGGGGTAACTATTTAAATTTTTATTGCCATAATTTCTCTCGAATAAACCTACTTTTATACCTGTTATTCTCATTTAATATATTATTGAAAATCTTCATTCTAGTTAATGCCGAAATTAATGAAATTACTGATACATATGTAACAATTAACAAGTAATCGTTTCCTAAAACCCTATCTCCCCAATATAAAGGTGATATATATAATACATACGAAAGTATGAATAGCACCCATAATATGTAAGGGATTTGTTTATTACATACTGACCAGTATTTGTTTATTGAAAACCAAGCACGAAATAAGTTTCTTCTACTCACCTTATACACACTTACCTGTTTCTCTCTATCTATTAAATATTCAGCTTTCTCCATATAATAAGCATCTTTATATCTTTTATTATTCAATACTCTGAAATTACTGGTATTACCATCAAATGAGTTTTTTGGTGCCACTTGTACAGTATCTTTAAAATAGTTTTTATGCTTTTTAATGAGAAACCTGACATCATTTTGATCGATAAGCACATAAAACTTATTGCTCAAAATGATAATCATAACCATATCTATAATAAAGTTAATGATTGGTGAAAATAGTGCAATGCTTATTATAAATACTTGATAATAAATAGTGAAAGTTTCTTTTAATGCAAACCAAACAGCCACATTAATTGCTATTACTAGAATGTCAAATAAAGCTATTAGAACCATTGGCGCTAAAACTTCTAAACTAAACTTATACTGTATGTCCAAGAATTTTTTGTAAAATTTCACAGCCAATTGAATTATAAATGTTGTTAATAAAGTTATAATTAACTTACCAGAATTATCCTCTAACAGTGTTGAAAAATAATTCCACATATTTTCACCTCTCTAAATCATTCGTCATTCAACTTGGTCAATCCTTAGTTAAGAAAAAGTAGGTACTGACTACTCTGATCCACTTTATATTTTTATGCTTATTAAATCATAAAAGACATTTTCTGATAAGATTTGTAAATCTTGTCCTTCTAAGATATACTTTTCTGCTTTCCTTAACTTTGCGCTCTTATTACCTTTAACATTTGTACTATAATCAAAATTACCTAATATCAGATAGTTAGTTTTCTTAGTAACACCATTAGCGTTAATTCCACCGATATCTGCAATTGTTTGCATCGCTTCTTTTCTTGTCATATATTCTAATTTTCCAGTTAATACACAAACTTTATCATAAAGTAAATTATTAACTTGAATTTTACTCGTATCTCCTACTATATCTTTTGCATTTAAACTTGATGACTTTTTACAAAACTTTATAAAACTTTGTATTGTTCCGTATTCTTTTTTAGCGACTTCTCTAAGACTTTCAAAAATTTTAAATGTTAGTTCTGCATCAAATGTTGCTCTATGTGCATTACTACATTCAAAATTAAAATATTCAGCTACATCTTTTAATTTATGATGCTTTATTTCAGATAATAACCTTCTTGAGATTCTCAATGTATCAACAAAGTCATTGTCAAACTTAACATCATAATTCTTTTGCAAACTATCATACACAAAATTAATATCAAAATGAGCATTATGGGCTACTACTATCGAATTTCCAATAAAACTATAAAAATCATTCATCACTTCATTTTCAAAACGTGCGTTTTTCAACATTTCATTTGTTATACCTGTTAGTTCAGAAATAAAACTATCTATCGGATATTGTGGGTTTATGAGCTCTTGATACCTTTCTTTCTCAACACCATCTATATATCTAATACCTGCCACTTCAATAATTGCATCATATTTGGAATCAAGCCCTGTTGTTTCAATATCAATAACAACATATTCGTTAGGAAAATCTAATAAATTCCTTCCTTTTTCTCTCTGTACCTTTTCTTTTTTATACCTACCACCTAATTTAATTTCAAACATAAAATTCAATCCCCTTTCTTTATATCTAATTTATAATAACTATGTTATTTAAGCCAGAAAAATTAACATCTAATCAACTTAATTTTATTCATATAAAAATCCCTTGAAACGAACACTTTCATTTCAAGGGATTTTCTATTAGATATTAAGTTTGCTTTTATTTACGCATCTCTTGTACGAATATCTTCAAGGATTTCCTCAAAGTAATCTGGAAGAGGTGCTTTTCTTTCGATATATTCACCAGTTACTGGATGTGTGAAGCCGATGACACCTGCATGTAAGGCTTGACCACCAATGTCCATTGTTTTTTTCGGTCCGTATTTTGGATCTCCAACTAATGGATAACCGATGTATTTCATATGTACACGAATTTGGTGTGTACGTCCTGTTTCAAGTTCACATTCTACTAATGTGTAGTTGTTAAAGTGTTCTAGTACATTAAAGTGTGTAATCGCATCTTTACCATCATCGACAACATCCATAGCTTGACGATCTACTTTATTACGGCCGATTGGCGCATCGATTGTACCGTAGTCATGTGGAATATTACCATGAACTAATGCCGTATATTTACGCGTTACAGTTTTGTCCATGAGTTGTTCCACTAAACCTCTATGCGCAATATCATTTTTCGCAACCATTAATAATCCTGACGTATCTTTATCGATACGGTGGACAATACCAGGTCTGATTTCACCGTTAATGCCACTTAAATCTTTGATTTGGTACATTAAGCCATTTACAAGTGTACCACTGTAATGACCTGGTGATGGATGCACAACCATACCTTTAGGTTTATAAACAATTGCTACATCTTCATCTTCATAATAAATGTCTAGGTCCAAATTTTCAGGTTGAATATCCGCTTCAACCGTCTCCTTCTCCGTCACTTGAACTTGATCATTCTTCTTCATTTTATAATTCGCCTTCACAACTTTTTGATTCACTTCAACTAAGCCTTCTTTAATCCAATCTTGGATTTGACTACGTGACCAATCAGAGTTTTGTTCAGGCAAGAATTTATCTATACGTTGGCCAACGTGTTCATCTTCTGTAATCTGAAAATCAAATTGAGTCATTTCAACACTCCTTTACTTCACTTTATTTTTCTTAGAATCAAACAACAACAAAATCAAAATTAAAATGACACCGACAGTCAAACTAGAATCCGCAACATTAAAGATTGGGAAATCATAACCGAAAATATACGTATCAATAAAATCGACCACTTCACCATTTTTCATACGATCGATGAAATTACCTAACGCACCAGCAAATAATAAACTGATTGCCATCTGCATCCAGAAATGACCTCTTGCTTCTTTAACGTAGAAATAAGTAAGTAACCCTAATACAATAATCGTAACTAAAAAGAAAAAGCCCATTTTGCCGCTGAGTATTCCCCAAGCAGCGCCTGTATTACGGTGAGAGGTGATGTTTAAAAATCCTGGAATGACTGAATATGAGTCGCCTACTGACATTGTTTTTACAATATATGCTTTAGTAAATTGGTCTAAAATCAGTACCGCTAAGGTCACAAATAACGTGGCACCGATGAAATATGATTTTCTCATGTCTTCCTCCTTGAAGCAGTCAGCTCATCTATTGTGTTATCACAATGATGCATACTGACCTTTCACTTCTTCATAACAACATTGTATATTATAACAAATTGCCAGTAGAACAGATACTAAAATTATCAATTAAGCTTCTTTAGTATCTTGTGTCTTTGGATTCTCTTTTGGATGAATATAATGATAGTTTTGAACTTGTTGTGGTTGAATCGTACGTGAAGTCACTTTATGAGGCGCAACGTAATTCATTTCAGTCACATATAATGAACCATCATCATTCACATGTTCAATGTATGCGACATGACCTTCTTCACCTCTTGGTGATTGTAAGAGTGATGAAGCTTTAGGTTGTTGATTCACTGTGTAACCCGCTTCTTCAGCTTTGTCTGCCCAGTACTTCACATCTCCCCAACTTTTACCAATCATATTACCGTCATCTTTGACTTTCTCAAACACATAATCCGTACATTCTCCATCATCGTATGGATTAAATGCCATAGGATCAGGTTTCATCTGTTCAATATAATGTTCAATCTCATCTTGATGGTCGACTGCCACATATGTTGCTCCACCAAGGACGACCAACATAACACCTGCTGAAATTAGTTTTTTCAATGATTATCAGACTCCTAGATAATTAAATCGAAATGCGATACCGTCCGGTCCTTTTAGCCAAGTATGTGTCGTCTCTGGATAATGGAAATCTACCAATGTTAAACCATACGTATCATCATTTTCCATCCGCTGCATACTAGACATCCAATGATTGACAGCTAAAGTATGATGATAACCGTTTGATGACATAAAGAGTGATGATTTATTCACAAAAGAAGATTCTTCTAATCCAAAGTGTGCTAAGTAATAATCTTTCACTTCAGAAATACGTACTGTCTTCAAATGTAAATTACCAATCATACTGTCATCTGGAATACCTTGCCATCCATCACGTGAACGTAAGTTCATCAGTTTAGAGGCATATAAATGTCTTGTATCCATAATCACACGATTCTCTTTATCAAAATCCCAGGTTTCTTCTGGTTGGTCCGCATAAAATTCAAAGCCATTACCTTCAGGGTCTGTAAAATATAATGACGTACTGACATTATGTTCCGCACCATTTAACGGGATTTCATGTTCCGTTAAGTGTGCCATTAAATCCGCTAAATGCGCGTGCGAACCTAAGCGAATACCGATATGAAACAACCCTGCTTCTGATACTAATGGCTCTCTGCCATCATCTATTTGATGTAAGGTAATGCGATGTTTTGAATCTCCTACTTCATATTGAATAGAAGTATACGTTTCATTAATCACATTAAATCCTAATATCTCTTCATAAAAGTGTTTTAAGTTTTCTTTATCTCTCACATTTAACGTCACACCATTGACGTAATGTTTTTCTCCTAATTGACGCAATGCCGTCGCTCCTTTCTGTCTATTTTCATTGACGTTCCATAAGCGTATTACTCATTATACCGAGTTTTCGACTCAATTACTCAGGATTGGCTCACAGTCTATACATTGAAAAAAAGCACTCTGAGGGTTAGTCAGAGTGCTTCATTTTTACTTTAAGCTGAATTTTAACAATGTGTGACTTATAAAGTTTCTACAACTGCTTGGCAACGTGGGCATAAGTGATCTAAGCCATTTGCTGAACCAAGTTCAGTGCTGTAGTTCCAGCATCTTTCACATTTTTCACCGTCAGCGTGAACAACTTTGATATCGCCGTGATAGTATTCAGTACCATCTTCAACTTTATCTTCTACTTCCACTTGAGATACGATGAATAATTGTTGTAAGTTTTCAAAGTCTTTTAAGAAGCTAGTCGCATCGAAGTGTTCATTGCTTCCGATGATCACTTTCGCTTCTAATGATTTACCGATAACTTTGTCGTTACGTGCACTTTCTAAAGCACGGTTCACATCGTCACGTAATTTCATGAATGTGTTCCATTTTTCAAGTAATGCTGTGTCTGGTTCAACTACTTTAGGCATATTTGCTAAATGTACACTTTCTTCTTCTACGTGAGGGATATATGACCAAACTTCTTCAGCTGTATGCGCTAAGATTGGTGCTAATAATTTAGTCATGTCGACTAAGATTTGGTAAAGTACTGTCTGCATACTACGACGTTTTAGTGAATCTTGTTTTTCGATATATAAGATATCTTTACCGTAATCTAAATAGAAGTTACTTAATTCAACGTTGATGAAGTTTTGAACTTCTTGATAGATGTTTAAGTAGTCGAAGTTATCATAGTGTTTGATAATATTCGCTGTGAATTCACGTAAACGATTTAATAAATAACGATCGACTTCTAATAAGTCCGCTTCATCCAAAGCATCTGTGCTTGGATTAAAGTCATTGACGTTACCTAACATGAAACGTAATGTGTTACGGATTTTACGATAAACATCCGCAGTTTGTTTTAAGATTTCATCAGAGATACGTACGTCAGATAAGTAGTCTACACTGCTCACCCATAGACGTGCGATATCTGCACCTTTTTGTTTTACGATTTGATCAGGAACGATAACGTTACCTAATGATTTACTCATTTTCTTACCTTCTCCGTCCATTACGAAACCATGTGAAAGTAAGAATTTATATGGTGATTGGCCACGTGTCGCAACTGAAGTTGTGATAGAAGAGTTGAACCAACCACGATATTGGTCACTACCTTCTAAGTAAAGGTCAGCTGGGAATGATAATTCCGGACGTGTTTCTAATACACCACGGTGTGATGAACCTGAGTCGAACCATACGTCCATGATGTCTTCTTCTTTTGTGAATTCACCATTTGGACTGCCTGGATGTGTGAAGCCTTCAGGTAATAAGTCTTTCGCTTCACGGTCGAACCATACATTTGAACCATATTTTTCAAATAAGTTCGCTACATGATAGATGACTTCTTTATCCATGATGATGTCGCCATTTTCAGCGTAGAAGACTGGAAGTGGTACACCCCATACACGTTGACGTGAGATAACCCATTCGCCACGGTCACGGATCATGTTATAGATACGTGTTTTACCCCAGTCGACTTTGAAGTGTGTTTCTTCAATTGCGTCTAAGATATCTTGACGTACTTTACTGATTGAAGCGAACCATTGTGGTGTCGCACGGAAGATAACCGGTTTTTTCGTACGCCAGTCATGTGGGTAACTATGTGTGATGAATTGTAATTTTAATAAAGAACCATTTTCTTTAAGTAAGTCTGTGACAGCTTTATTTGCTTTGTCGTAGAACATACCTTCGAATTGGCCGCCTTCTTCAGTGAAGACCCCTTTATCATCTAATGGGCTGATAACAGGTAAACCATATTTTTGTCCGACAATATAGTCATCTTCCCCGTGTCCAGGTGCTGTATGAACCGCACCAGTACCAGCGTCAGTTGTAACGTGTAAGCCGTTGATAACTAATGATACACGATCAACAAATGGATGTTGTGTTTCAACATATTCTAATTCTTTACCTGTGAATGTTTTTTCAAGTTCGATTGCGTCTTTATCCCAATCTAATGCTTCAGCAACTTCTTCTACTAAGTCAGTACCTACAACATATTTTTCACCGTTCACTTTATATTGACCATATTTCAATTCTGGATGAACTGTAATCGCAACGTTTGAAGGTAATGTCCAAGGTGTAGTTGTCCAGATAATGAATTTCGCATCTTCATCTACAACACTTTTGCCGTCTTTAACGTCAAATGCCACATAGATAGATGGTGAACGTTTATCATGATATTCGATTTCCGCTTCAGCTAATGATGATTCACTTGATGGTGACCAGTAAACTGGTTTTTTACCTTTATAGATTAAACCACGGTCAGCCATTTCACCGAATAAACGGATTTGTGCTGCTTCATATTCAGGTTTTAATGTAATGTATGGATCGTTGAAGTCACCATTCACACCTAAACGTTTGAAGTCTTTCTTTTGAATATCGATTTGTTCTAAAGCGAATTCCTTACATAATTCACGGAATTCAGATACAGGCATTTCTTTACGCTTAACACCTTTTTTCGTTAACGCTTGTTCAATTGGTAAACCATGCGTATCCCAACCAGGAACATAAGGTGAATAGTAACCTTGCATTGATTTATAACGTACGATAAAGTCTTTTAAAATTTTATTTAAGGCATGTCCCATGTGCAAGTTACCGTTCGCATACGGTGGGCCATCATGTAAAATATAAGTTTCATTTCCCTTATTTTTTTCTAAGATTTTATGGTATAAATCTTGTTCGTCCCATTGTTTTTGGATTTCTGGTTCTTTCTTTGGTAATCCCCCTCGCATTGGGAAGTCTGTTTTCGGCATCAATAGCGTTTCTTTGTAGTTCATTAATTTTCACTCCTTAAAATATAAAAAAGAACTCTAAGTTCAATTAACAGGGACGATTAACCGCGGTACCACCCTGATTAACTCAACTTAGAGTTCTCTTCATTCTTACCTATATGATTGGATAAAACAGTGATATAAGAATTAAACATATATTAGGCTCGCACCATCCCTAACTCGCTGTTATGTTGATATGTTCACTTAATTCTTACGCGTCTGTTTTACAAAATTCAATTATTATTTTTGTTCTTTATCTGCTTCATTTTGTGCTGGTGTGCCGTCTTGTGCTTCAGCTTGTTGCGCTTGCGCTTGTTGTTTCTCTTGTTCAGTCACATCATTTTGATGTAAATGTTGGAAGTTTTCTTCAGTGACTTGTTGTGCATCTAAGTCATAGTTTAATAAGTAATCCCAATCATCATTCTTCAATAAATCTAACTGAGCTTCCACTAACATGCGGAAACGAGAACGGAAAATTTTAGATTGACGTTTCATATCTTCTGTTTGGAAAGATAAACGTCTTGCTTTTTCCACACCGTCATTCACAATACGATCTGCTTCTGCTTTTGCTTTGGCAATAATCGCTTCTGCTTCTTTTGTCGCAGCCATTTTTGTTTCTTGGCTTGCTGATTGTGCTTGAACTAAAGCGTCACTTACTGATTGTTGTACTTCTTTGTACGCTTTTAAGTTATTTTCTTTCTCTTCTACAACTGTTTCAAGTTGTTTTTTCTGTTCTTTTAAATGTTCAATTTCTTGACTGAGTTGGCTTAAATAATCAGCGACTTCAGTGGGTTCAAGGCCATTCTTAATTCTAGAAAATTCTTTGTTTTTAATTTCATTCGGTGTAAAAGACATCTTATATTGTCCTCCTTAATCATACACTATTTGAATAAAGTTTCATATACTATGCGCAGTTTGTCTTTCTTTGTTTTATGACCGATTTCAGTCACTCTCGCACGGCCATGTCCTTGTATCGACAGCAAATCTCCAGGTTCTAGTTGGAAATCTGGACGTTCAATAATTGTATGATTCACTTTGATACGTTTCTTTTCAATATATTGTTTCGCAATTGAACGTGATTTACGAATCATTTCCTTCAACACAACATCTAAGCGCATTGCGCTGACCGTTGCTTGATGGAGCGTCCAATCCTCTTTTGATTGTATCATATCTTCTAGTGGTACTTCATGCAGTTTGACCGGTACACCCTTGATTCGCTTTAATTTCAACATTATATACGATTTAATATTCTTTGTCAAAATAAACTGAATTTTATCGCCTACAATAATATCACCGAGTTGATCGCGTTCAATACTGAGTGACATCAACGTTCCAAGCACATTACGATGATCAATTGACGCAAACTTTTCAGGATACTCTAAATCAAACAGCACCAGCTCAAAATCTTCTTCAGTCGGTTCAAAGTAATCTGGCGCAATTACTGCACGCTTACGTTCACTAGATGGATTGCCGCCATTAAATGAAACCTGTAAATCATCGAAACTATTGACGATGACTTCTAAAATATATTGTGCTCTTGGATCTAGAAAGTGTGTTAACACCGGCGCATAATTGCGTTCTGCTTGTTGTACTTTATCCATCAACATAGTGATGATAGGTTGTTCTTCTCTTCTAAAGTGTTGATATATATCTATGTGAATTCACCCCTGACAAAAGAAAAAGGCAGCCTGATTCCAATGAAATTCGGCATACCTTTCATGATTTATTAAACTAATTGTTGCAGAATCAGTACGAATATCGCATGTAAGCCTCTTTGGAAGAATATCAACACAAAGATAGCGGCTAAACTTGAGATATCAATCATACCGATTGGCGGGATAATTTTACGAAATGGTGCTAAAAACGGTTCGTAAATCTTACGTAGGAAACGTCCAAATGCAGAACCTTGCGCATTCGGTATCCATGACATAAAGAAGTATAAAATCATACCCCAGTAATACACTGTCAACAATATCTCTATCGCATTAAATAAGAGCGCTAAAACATTAACTAAACTCATAGCTGGTTACCTCATTCATAATCAAATTCAGACGTATCAATATCTTCTGTAATACTGCCAGCTACTTCTACGTTATCTGGTGTACATAAGAAAATATCATTACCGACACGTTGGATGTCTCCACCGATTGCGTATACTGTTCCGCTTAAGAAATCAATAATACGTTTCGCAGAAACATTGTCAATACGTTGTAAATTGACGAGTGTCGCACGTCTATTCTTCAACTCATCCGCAATATCTTGCGTATCTGAGAAGACACGTGGCTCGAATAAACACATTTTTGAACTTTCGTGCAAGTTCCCAGCGTTCATATTGACTACATTTCTTGAAGGGTCATTGTTTGTGTGATTAGCCATTTGATACTTCCTTTCATTGGAAGACGTCTGCAATCGATTGCTTTGTGTTTGACGTTTAGGGACAGTCTTAATTGCTCGCTGTCTTTCATTATAATAATTATTATTGTTTGTTGATTGCGTTTGCTGCGCTGTTGTAGTAGCTTGTGTTTGAGGTTCTGGTTCAGCTTGTGCAGTATTTTTTGTAGGTTGCTGACGATCAGCAACTTCCTCTTCTTCTTCTATGACAAAAAAATTGTTAAATAGGTCTTTTAAAGCCAATTGGCTCACTCCTCTTTCCCTACTAGTTTAGTACCGATTCGTACGAAGGTTGCGCCTTCTTCTGCAGCAATTTCATAATCATTACTCATGCCCATAGATAATTCAGTGCATGGCGCATAATCTAATTGTTTTGCTTGAATTTCATCACGTTTATGTCTTAATGTTTCAAAAATCTGTCTAATTTCTGCTTCATCTTCTGTATAAGGTGCCATTGTCATCAGACCCACGACTTGAATGTTCTCATATTGTTCAAGTAATTCGATAAATGCATCTACTTCTTCTAAAGCAAGACCATGTTTACTTTCTTCTTCAGAAACATTCACTTGAACAAAACATTTAACGACATGTGATGCGCGTTTATTGATTTCTTTCGCTAAACTTTTACGGTCTAATGCATGTAAGTAATCAATGTCATCGATAACTTCTTTGACTTTACGTGATTGCAATGTACCGATAAAGTGCATTACCACGTCATCTGGCAATGCTTCTCGCTTAGCTTGGAAACCTTCCAAACGATTTTCCCCAAAATGTCTGATGCCAGCATCATATGCTTCTTTAGCTCGCTCTATTGTAACATATTTTGTTACAGCAATCACGTTCGGTCTGGTGTCACGATGGACTTTCTCAAGACTTTTCGTAATATGTTCGTTGATTTGTTCTAGATTTTGTTTCACATTCATTCCAATTACTCCTTACTTCTTACTGTCCGATAAATGCCAACATACGGCCAGTCTTACTTTTTTCTACCCTATATGAAAAGAATAAGTCCAAATTCTCAGAAGTCGCATAATCTGTTACGTCAATATTTTCACTCGGTACACCTGCTTGGATAAGTAATTGACGATTCGCTTCTTTTAAATCGATGCCATGACGATCTTCGCCACGTGTGTCAATAAATGTTGATGCATCAACAGGTAAGGCTTCAAATTGCGCTTTAATGTCATCATTAATTTCATAACTATTTGAAGTCGCAGGACCTATCACAACTTGCAGGTCTTTCAAATCAAAAATGATATGTTCTAAAATTTCTTCTGAAATACGGCCAACTGTACCTTTCCAACCTGCATGTGCTAATGCAATAAAATGATGCTTTGGACTATAGAAATAAACAGGTACACAATCGGCATAGCACATCGTTAATAATACATCTGAATCATATGAGTACATACCATCTACTCCATGCAAAGCATCTGTTAATGTATCGATGTTTGTATTTGCGTCTTCTGTTGTCACTTCAACAACATTTGTGCCATGTGTTTGAATCGGGAAGATCCATTGTTTTCTATCATAACCGATGGCATCAGCAATGATACGTTGATGGGCATGTACATTTTCAGCAGCATCATCGATATATAATGCCATATTAAACGCGTTTTCTGGATACGGACTCTGTCCACCTTCTCTGGTAGTGAATCCTAAAGTAATCCCTTCTGATTTCGCATCAGTATGTTCTAAATAATGTGGTTGTTTGCTAAAATTTTCTGGCATAATAATCTCTCCTATTTATAGATTGATGCCTTTTAAACTAGGTTGTTAATTTAATAGTAAAGCTAATTGCGCTTATATTCAAATATATAAAAAGTGTCATCAGATCAATCGATCTGATGACACTTTAGATTATTGTTCTCACTAGACCACTCGATGACCTGTTGCATCTAATCTTGCGTGATACTATGGTTGATTGCTCAATGCAAACTTTATAGAAAGAGATTAACGTCTAGTTCTTCTTGAACGTCTTTCTTCTCTGTTTCTGATGAAGCTTGGAATATCATCTTCTTTAGTAGTGTGTGTTCTTGATTCGCTTGATGATTCAGAACTATGAGATCTTGGCGCATGACCGATACCTTCGTCGCTTGAAGCACTTGTGCTTGTTGCGCTAGATCCGAAACCTGTATTAGATTGTTTACGTGCATGAGTTGCTGGTTTGTCTTCGAAACCAGTCGCAATTACAGTAACTACGATTTCATCTTGTAATTCAGGGTTGATAACAGTACCGAAGATCATGTTTACATCTTCATCTGCTGCATCTTGTACAATGTCAGCCGCTTCTTGCGCTTCGAATAAAGATAATGATTCTCCGCCTGTAATGTTCATTAGGACACCTTGTGCACCAACGATTGATGTTTCAAGTAATGGAGAAGAAATAGCTTTTTTAGCTGCTTCAACTGCACGGTTTTCACCAGAAGAAACACCGATACCCATTAATGCAGAACCTTGGTTAGACATGATTGTCTTGACGTCTGCAAAGTCAAGGTTTACTTCACCAGATACTGCGATTAAGTCTGAGATACCTTGTACACCTTGGCGTAATACGTTATCCGCTTCTTTGAACGCTTCCATCATTGGCGTAGATTTGTCAACGATGTCTAATAAGCGGTCGTTTGGAATTACGATTAATGTATCAACAGCTGCTTTCATTGATTCTACCCCTGCAGCAGCTTGAGTTTGACGTTTACGTCCTTCGAAACTGAATGGGCGAGTTACAACACCAACTGTTAATGCACCCATTTCTTTCGCGATCTTAGCAACAACTGGTGCAGCACCTGTACCAGTACCGCCACCCATACCAGCAGTTACGAATACCATATCAGCGCCTTGGATAGCGTCTTCGATTTGCTCGCGAGATTCTTCTGCAGCTTTTTTACCAATTTCTGGGTTCGCGCCAGCACCTAAACCACGTGTTAATTTTTCACCGATTTGGATTCTGGACTCAGCTTTAGATAAGTTTAATGCTTGACCGTCAGTGTTGATTGAAATAAATTCAACATTGTTCATTCCGTGGTCAATCATTCGGTTAACAGCGTTGTTACCTCCGCCGCCGACACCAATGACTTTTAACGTCGCTAAATGATTAAATCCTTGTTCAAATTCTAACATTTAAATTTCCTCCTAGTTTTAATGGGCAATCAATCAAATAGAGATTTCAATAATTTTTTAAATTTACTTTCTTCTTGTTTCTCATGAGATTGGTCTGAGTTATAATCAGTTTCTTGCTTAGTATTGTGTGTTTCTGGTGTTTCAGAAACTTCGTCTGTTTCAATTGATTCACCTGAAGCAGGTGTTTCATGAGTCGGTTTAGCTTGTTTTTTCTTGAACCAGTCGAAACCGCTTGCTTTTTCAGTATGCGGCTTAGGTTCTGACTCGATTACTTCCTCTTCAAATTCTTCATTATCATGATTACTAATTGTAACATAATCTAATAATTCATCAAAAGTGATACTGCTAGAAATCGTTGAAATTGCAGATGAGAATTCAGGTTTTCTGATTCCCATTTGTGAAGGTGTATGTATTCTTACCTTCTCATTAACCATATCTTGCAATAATTCACGAACACCTAACAAGTTTGCTGAACCGCCTGTTACCACAAATCCGCCGTTGACTTTCGTCAATCCTAATTCTTGCAGTAAATCAAAGACATTGAAGAAGATTTCTTCTACACGTGCTTCTATAATATCTGCTAAATCTTTTTGCGTGAATTGTGCATCTTCATCACTATCGATTTGTTCAACAGAGAAAACATCTTGATCTGATGCTGAGTTATAGAATGCATGACCATATTGATGTTTCACTTTTTCTGCTGTCGCATAAGATGTATTAAGGCCTTGCGCAACATCATCAGTGATATCACGTCCGCCCATTTCGAATGAATCAGCGTCAACTAACTCGCCGCGTTCGAAGAATGCTACTTGCGTTAAATCTTGGCCAATGTCAATCACACATGCGCCTAACTCTTTCTCAGTCGGCGTCAAGATTGAGCCATAGTTGTATGCATCAGAATAAACATCTAATACATCCACACCGCAAGCTTCTACACATTTAATTAAGTTGACAAGAATTGATTTTTGAATCGCAATAACACCTGATTCAACTTTTAACGAATGTCTTGCAATCAATTCTTTCGGATCAGAAACTTCGTTGTCGCCATCTACGATGAAACGAATTGGGAATGTATCCACCACTTCAGTTTCTTCAACGTCGTTTTTATCTCTGATGCCTTCTAACACAGTTTCAATGTGTCTTCCGTTTATTTCAGTATCTTCATAAAATTCGATTTCATTGGTTTCATCATAAACTTCAGTAGCGACAATCGGCAATTTCAAGAATACTTCTTTAATATCAACGCCTGACGCGATTGAAGCTTTCTTAATTGTATCTTTAACAGCTTGTTTAGCTAAATCGAAATCATCGATCAAGCCATTCTTAATTCCGCTTGTATAGGTTTGTCCTGTACCTATCACATTAATTCCATTATGAAATTTTTCGCCTACTATTGTTTTTACACTAGATGAACCAATATCTACACTTACATAGTAATGTTCCTCCATAGATAGGCACCTCCTGACAATTTCTTTAAAAAATACACTATAGTTAGTTTACAATACGTTTCTATGGTTGTGAACTATAAACACATGATATTCAAGACTTTTTTAATTATTTGTACTACTTTCTTTCTGAGAATTATCTTTTGTTGTCTTATCATCTTTCATTTGGTCATTAATTTTGTTCAAAGTATTCTGCAATTCATCTTTCGCTTTATCTTCCATTGCTGTACCTTCTTTCAATTTCACACTGCTGTCTGATGATGTTGATGAAGAAGATTTGTATGGAATAAATGAAGCACCGACATATAAATCAATATAACCTGATTTTTTCAATTCACCAGAGTCATCACGTTCTAGTGCGCTGACCATTTCAGGATAATATTTTAATTTATCGGCAATCGTGCGTATATTGCCGATGACTTGAATGCCATCTTTCATATACAATCTGATTTTATTGCGGTTGTCTTTATCATCCGCATATTCTACTTCAGAAATCGATTGTCTGATTTCTGTCGGTATTTCCGATAAAGCTTGAATCATTTTATCGCGTCGTGATTCACTAAAACCTGATATCACTGGCGCATCATTCGGTACTTGTCCTTTATAATCTTTTAAAATATGATCATTTGAAAGCACTGGATGATATTTGCCCTTATCTTCTAACAATCCGACCAATTGATACTCAGAAACATTCACCTCTAAATTATTCGGCAATTTTCTCTTGATCTGTACGTCTTTAACGAAAGGATTTTCTTTCATTTTGTTGATGGCTTTCCCTTTGCCGAACATGTAGATTTTAGTATCTCTCTTTAAATCCAAAGCTTGTTTCGCTTCTTTATCAGAAAGATAATGGTTGCCTTTAACCTCTACATGGTCAATATTACTAATTGGCGTGAACATATACAATACTATCAGAATAATTAACGCTATGAGTGTTCCAAATATTATAAGTTGAACGCGCCGCTGTTTTGCTCTGCGTTTTCGGCGTTTTTCTTTTAAGTACTCTGAATCAATTTTTCGTACTTTGTCTGCCATCCATCATCACCCTCCTACTTCGAAGGGAGATGTGAACGAAAACTGTCGATGAAAACATCTCCTCGTTCTTCAAAAGTATTGTATTGATCCCAACTTGCACATGCTGGTGATAATAAGACCACATCATTTGGTTCAATAATATCTTGAACTTTCTCCACTGCGTCTTTAACATCTGTTGCACGTACCACATACTTGCCTTGGCTTTCACCAAGCTTCGTCAACTTATCTTGTGTTTCACCAAAGGTCAACATCACACGCACATTCTTCATGTATGGAATCAATTCATCAAATCCATTTCCGCGATCTAACCCGCCGCACAACCAAATGATCGGTTGTTCGAATGAATTCAACGCAAATTGCGTTGCTAAAGTATTCGTTGCTTTCGAGTCATTATAATATTTGTTCGTTTTGTTCGAACCAATATATTGCAGACGGTGTTTGATACCTGAGAATGTTGTTAGTGTATGAATGACTGCATCAATAGAAACACCTGCTAACACTGCTGCAAGTACAGCAGCTAAAATGTTTTCTAAGTTATGTTCACCAGGAAGCACAATATCATCTTTATGAATAATACGTAAACCATTCAAGACGATATATCCGTCTTTCATATAAATGCCGTTAACTTCTTGATTTGTAGAGAAATAATATGTTTTGGCTTTTAAGCCTTCTGTTTCAATCAAATGACGTTGACTGTAATTACAAATCAAGAAGTCATCTTCAGTTTGATTTTTATAAATACGTCGTTTCGCATCACGATAGTTTTCTAAAGTACCGTGATAATCTAAGTGCGCTGAATAGATATTCGTAATAATCGCAATATGTGGACGATACGTATCGATACCAAGCAATTGGAAAGATGACAACTCAGTAATTAAGTAATCTTCAGATTTTGCTTCTTGTGCAACTTTAGATGCTACAAAACCGATATTGCCTGAAAGCAGACCTATTTGTCTGCTGTTGTCGAACATGTCGCCAATTAACGAAGTCGTTGTTGTTTTACCATTTGTCCCAGTTACCGCAATAATCGGTGCTTCTGAAATCAAATAACTCAATTCGACTTCCGTTAATATTTTCAAACCACGTTTTTCTGCTTCTTCAATCAATGGCACAGTATAGGGAATACCTGGATTTTTAACAATGATTGGATTGTCATCCAATAAAGATAATGGATGATGTCCCCCGATGACAGTTAAACCCATTTCTTTTAAATCTTTCGCATGCGGATCTTTGGAAAGGTCCCCGCCATCATTGACAGTAACTTCTGCACCAAGATGGTGTAGTAATTTAGCCGCTTCATATCCGCTTTTCGCTAATCCAACTACTAATACATGTTTTCCTTCTAATCCTTTATATTTAAGCAATGATTAATGCACTCCAATCCATAAACCTATCAAGCCTGTGATGAGTCCTGTAATCCAAAATACTGTCACAACTTTCCATTCATTCCAGCCGCATAATTCAAAGTGATGATGTAACGGACTCATCTTGAATATACGTTTGCCTGTTAATTTGAATGAAGCGACTTGTAAAATAACTGATAATGTTTCAGCAACAAATACAAATCCGATGAACAATAATGAAATTTCCGCGTTTAACATAATTGATACAGTTGCGATGATACCACCTAAAGCTAAGCTGCCTGTGTCTCCCATGAATACTTTTGCTGGGTTGACGTTATAGAATAAGAAACCAAGCAATGCGAAGACCATAATAATACAGAATGTACCTACTGCATGATTACCAAGCATAAAGCTCATAATCGCATACATAGAAAATGCAATAATAGATAAACCTGTCGCTAAACCATCTAAACCATCGGTTAAGTTAACCGCGTTAGAGAAGCCGACTTGCCAGAAGACAATGAAGACGACATAAACGACAGAAAGCGGAATTTGTACTGTTGTAAACGGAATGTGAATGCCTGTCGCAAAATGAATCATGTTAAATGTATCACTCAAGATAAAGAAGATAACCGCAATCGCAATTTGTGCTAAGAATTTTTGCTTACTTGTTAATCCTTGGTTATTCTTCTTCACGACAATGATGTAGTCATCGATAAAGCCGATTAAACCAAAACCGACTGTCACAAATAACAATAGAATAAACGGATTCGGATTATCTGAGAAGATAATCGCAATTAATGTTGCGACGATAATACTGATTAAGAACGTTAATCCACCCATCGTCGGTGTACCTGTTTTCTTCATGTGGCTTTTCGGGCCTTCTTCACGGATACTCTGTCCAAACTTCATCCTTTTTAATGTTGGAATCAGTATGGGTACTAATACTGCTGTAACTAAAAATGCGACAATTGCTAAAACATAAACCATATTGTTCTCCTTGTGTATCTTAATTTAATTTTATATGTAAGATGAGGGATGGATACCAAACGTATCCATCACCTCTTGATGCTAATCTGCTTGTGGTGCGGACAATTTCACTTCTACTTCTTTTTTATCTTTCAACGACGTATTCGGGCTGATAGATTGTTCAGAAACAAAGCCATTACCTTTCATTTTAACACGAATTCCTGTTAATGATTCGAAAGCTAAGACATCATCTTTACTCCAATCTTTCATATCAGGCATTGTCATGTCACCATCTGTTTTCATAAAGACTTTACTGTGCAGTAATGTCTTTTCATCAGCTTGCGGTAATTGCTGTGCAACCGTATCGCCTTCACCGATGACTACTGGTTTCAAGTCTTTGTTTTTCACAGCTTCTTCAGCTTGATCCACAGTCTCGCCTGAAACATTTGGCACTTTGCCGAATGAATCTTTAGTTGCTTTTTCATTATCTTTACCGACATTTAAATACTTCAATGTATTTTCCATAATTGGATTAAATGCCGAGCTGACATTCATTTCATAAGCTTCTTGTTTATTTTTCTGAGCTAAGCTCATCCCAGCATAAACAATAATTTCAGGATTTTTGCTTGGCGCATGTCCGATAAAGCTTGAGAAGTATGGATAAGGACCTTTAACGTAACCGCCGTTTTCAGGGTCAGCTACTTGGGCAGTACCTGTTTTACCACCAATACGATACCCTTTGACTCTGAAGTTTTGCGCATGACTTTTCTTGCTGTTAACAACTAAGTCCAATTCTTTTTTCACTTTGTTCGCGGTATCTTCCGTAATTGGTTTGCCCGCAAATTCTTTCTCACCTTTATATAGTGTATCGTTTTTAACCGGATTGTCTATACTACTTACGAACCAAGGTTTAACCATATTCCCTTTATTAAAGAATGCAGTTTGTGCTTGCAGCATTTGGATAGGAGTGACTGTTGTAGATTGTCCAAATGCTGTTGTTTTTTGTTGTAATTCATTATCCCAGGCAATACCGCCCGCTGCTTCACCATCGAACATACCGCCTGTTGGTTTACCGAAACCGAATTTCTCATACCATGATTTCATCTTGTCAGATCCAACCATATCTTGAAGCTGCATCATCAAGGTGTTGGATGAATAAGTGAAACCAAGACTCATTGGAATTTTACCCCAACCTGTATTGTTCCAGTCAGAGATTTCAGAACCCATGATATCTCGATGACCTGATTTATATTCCTTATCTGGTTTGAACTTACCTTCTTGAATCGCTGCGGCTAAACCATACGTCTTGAAGGTAGAACCCGGTTCATACGTATTTTGATATAGGTCATTCGCCCACTTCTTACCGAAGTCTTTTCCTGTTTCAGGGTTGAATGTCGGACGTTGACTGAAGGCTAAGATTTCACCTGTATGTGCATCCATAACTACCGCAAAGGCATCTTTTGGTGCGAAACGATCATCTAATTTATTCAAGGCTTCCTCTACAAAGACTTGGATGTTTGAGTCAATCGTTAAATGCACATCATCTCCACGTTGCGGTGCTACTTCTTGTTTAGAATTTGGTGCGATATAGCCCCAAATATCATGTACATAAGATAACATCCCACGCTTACCGGATAAATAGCTGTCGAAGATTTTTTCAACACCCATGGCACCTTTTAATTCTCCATTATCTGGATTCTTTTGTGCCATTCCAATTAAGTGAGAAGCAAAGTTTCCATTAGGATAGAAACGTTCTGTTTCAGGATATAACGCAACACCAGGCAATTTCATTTTTTCGATTTTGTCTTTTTGTTGATACGTTAAGTTGCTACCCTTACGGCCGAACTCAACTTGGAACGCTTTTTTGTTATCTAACATTTTTTCAATTTCTTTAGGTTCCATATCGATGATAGTTGCGAGCTTCTTAGCCGTTTCTTTCTTATCAACCACATGACGTGGCTTGTCTGAACCTTCATCAGCTTTCTTACTGACAACTGCTGTCAGTTTAAAGCGTTCAACGTCTTCTGCGAGGACTTTGCCATTACGGTCATAAATCTTTCCTCGTTCTGGTTGTTGTTGTGTTTGAACTAAATATTTTTCATTGGCTTTCATCACTAAGTTTTGTCCTGAAGAATGCCCTGTCAACATGACAAAGGCATACCTTAAAACCAATAGAAAAAAGAGCAGTCCGAACAAGCTGACGAGGAGGACTGCCCCTATTTTATTTTTTTTAATTTTAATTTTTCGCTTCGGCATTATTACGCACTACCTTTACATTATCGTTCTTTAAGCTCATGCCTTGTTTTTGAGCTTTATCGTAAATGCGTTCATAAGAAGAGTTCTTTTTGATTTCTGATTTTAATGCGCTGTTCTGACTTGATTGTTGTTCGATTTTATAATCTAAATCAGCAATTTTACCCTTAGTATCATAAGCATCCATTTTTAATGAAAGTATATAAATACTGATCATTGCAATCACTGCGACTAAAGATATGTATAATACCTTCTCAAATTTAGTGAGTTGTACGACAACCTTGCGCTTAACTTTCTTAGTCGGCGATGGATTGACTTCTGGGGTTTGTCTGGCGGGTTCATATTGTTCGGTATAAGGTTCATAGATTCTTTCTACAGCCATAGCAGTTTGTCACTCTCCTATCATTTTAAAATCTCTGCTACACGCAATTTCGCACTGCGAGCGCGGTTATTTTCTGCTAAATCATCATCGGTTGCTGTAATCGGTTTGCGGTTAACACGTTTTAATTTCGGTGTATATTCCTCTGGAATAATAGGTAAACCACGGGGAACTTCAGGGCCTTTTTCATATTCTTGGAAGATTTGTTTGCATAAACGGTCTTCCAACGAATGGAAAGTAATCACTGAAATGCGTCCGTGTACTTTGACTCTTTCAATTGCTTGCTCTAATGAGTCCTCGAAAGCTTTCAATTCATCATTTACAGCAATTCTGATAGCTTGGAAGACACGCTTCGCAGGATGCCCGCCTTTACGTCTTGCTTTAGCAGGAATACCTTCTTTAATAACGTCAACCAGCTGTAAAGTTGTTTCAATGGGTTCATGTTCTCTTGTTTTTTCAATTCTTCTGGCAATCTGTTTAGAGAATTTCTCTTCACCATAACGATAGAAGATTCTGACTAAACTTTCATAAGGCCAGTCATTCACAACTTCATAAGCTGATAAAGGTTGTGTCTGGTCCATACGCATATCTAATCTAGCATCTTGGTGATAACTGAATCCTCGCTCCGGCACGTCTAACTGTGGGCTTGAAACGCCTAAGTCATAATAAATGCCGTCTACTTTGTCAATGTTCAAATCATCAAGGATTTGATTGATTTCTCTGAAATTACTGTGCACAAAAGTGACACGATCTAAGTGGTCCTTTAAGACCTCTTTCGCATTTTCAATTGCTGTCATATCTTGGTCTATCGCAATCAAATGTCCTTTGTCATTGAGTTGATTTAATAAATAAAGGGCATGGCCTGCTCCACCAAGTGTACAGTCTACATACACACCATCTTCTTTTATATTTAATTCGTCAATGGTTTCTTTTAACATGACACTTACGTGATGAAACACTTTCATTCCTCCATTTAAAAATCAAAGTCTATCAAATCTTCAGCGATATCTTCGAAACTGTCTTCAGATTCTTCATAGAAAGCGTTCCATGTAGATCTGTCCCAAATTTCGATGCGGCTAGAAACACCAATCACTGTACATTCTTTAGTTAAATTAGCGTACTCCCTTAAATTTTTAGGGATATTAATACGCCCTTGTTTATCAAGTTCCACTTCAACAGCACCTGAGAAGAACATACGCATAAACTTACGTGCGTCTCGTTTTGTCATCGGTAATGACTTCATTTTCTCCTCAATATTCTGCCATTCTTCCATAGTGTAACCGAACAAACATTTATCAAGGCCTCTGGTAATAATAAAACGTTCATTCAATTCGTATCTGAATTTAGATGGTACAATCATGCGTCCTTTTGCGTCTAATTGGTGTTCGTACTCACCCATGAACATTTATATCACCTCACCTTATTTATAATTTACCACAACTCACCACTATCCTCCACTATTTATGTGAACATATCGAAAAAAATTCATTTTTAGCATAAAAATAGCCCGTGCTCAAGACTGCGAGCACGGGCTAAACCCTTGATTCCCTAAGGTTTGATAATAATTTGATTTAAAGTGTAACGAAGTGGTGGATAGGTGGAGGGACTGAACACATCCATCCCAAAATCATTCATAATTTGTAGCGCATTCCAGATTCTTTCTTGAAGACCGCCCATTGGGTGGAGGGCATCGTTAATTTCTCTGAAATGTTTCATGCTGATCGCATTTTCCCTCTCGATATTATGGAAATAACGTTTTCTAAGATAATCATACTGCGTATGATGAATTTGATTATTTTTAATCACTAAATTCTTATTATCTTCATTATCTTTTACTTCAGCTAATAACTGCTTATAGACTTCTTGCTGATTCTCTTGAAGCGCGTCTAATTGTTCTAGGAAATTATCAGATGCATGCGCTCTGATAAACTTATCTTTCTCATCATCAATACCATTGGTAATCACATCTTCAGTATTAATTTCATAGCGATTCAATAGTTTTTCAACGCGTGGTGTTAAATAAGTTATTTTCATACGTGGCAAGACAATCGGCATGTCTACATCTAAAACATCAAATGCACCTTTTAATTCTGCCCAGTATTTAATTTCACTTGGACCGCCGATAAAGCTGAGCGTATTGAACAACCACTCTTCCATAATCGGTCGTGTCACCACGTTGTTTGAAAAACGTTCAGGTTCTTGTTCTAAGATTTCAAGCAATTCCGCTTCTGTATACCCAGTTTGAGACTTACTTGTATAGAACTTACCATCTTCAAAAGTCAATAATTGACGCATGTCTTCTTCATGTAAGAATAGATGCACATTCGTGTCAGTTTGAATCATCTGACTGAACCCTGCTTCTACTGTACGTGCTTGTTGTTGTCTAAAGGCATTATCTACCGCTTCATGTTGTTTCAACATTTCTTTTAATATCGGTTGTTCAAGCTGACGCAATTTCAGATCTTGCGCATCAATGAATAGTACACCGTAATCTTTGAAGACTGTGTGTAATAACGCTTTGAAAATATCCGTCCACGTTTCATATTTTTGAATTAGAGACAACATTGTCTCATGCAGTACTTTCGTATGTTCTGTTTCTTGAAGCTGCCCCATAAATTGATCTAATGCTTCAATTAGTGCTTCCTTATCAGGCGTATAGCGTGAAACGTTACTTTCAGGCGGTGTCATAGTATGATACTTTACCTTCTGCAACATCGCTTTTTTTGGATTAAAGACATACGTGTGATTCACTTCATCAAAGTCGTGGTCCTCTCCGGCTATCCAAAAGACCGGCACTACTTCTTTTTGATATTCATCTTCTACTTGAAGACTTAAATTAACAATCGATAATATTTTATGAAAAGTATACAGCGGTCCCCCGAACAACCCTGCTTGTTGTCCACCGATGACTACTTTAGCTCCTCGACTTAATTTATCAATACTCTCTCTTTGTTGATCAGATAAATCTAAATCTGACATATATTCACCAATAATAGAAGCTAATGCTTTCTCCCTGCCGTTGCTTGGCTTGTTTAAAGCTTCTTTAAAGCTTTCAGGAGACATCGCATCATATTGGTAAAATGAATTAAGCACTGAATCGCTTGATTTTAATTTTGTCAGAAACTGATCATTCTCATTGATATTTGCGGTTAAACAATCCATACACTTTTCTCCTTAACTACTGTGTTTTCTCAATCATAGTATAATGTCTATTTCTATATAACACAATTTAACGGCTTATCGTATTCAATGCGTGTAAGCGCTATTTAATATATAATATACTTAAGAAAACAAAAGGGGGAGAAATAAAATGGGCAACATAAAACACTTAGATATTAACTATAAGACGGATGAATTGTTTGAGAACTTTAGAGAAACAAGTAATCCTAACCTCGCCTTTATTGATGAATTTGCGGGTGAAATGATTGACGCAAGTTCAGAATCACCATTTTACGGCATTTTTGTCGGGGAGAAAATTGCAGCGAGAATGGCGTTATATGAAAATGGCGAAGTTGAAGAACAATACTTCCCTGACTACGATCATTACTTAGTATTATGGAAACTAGAAGTATTACCTAATTATCAATCAAGAGGACTGGGCACAGAATTAGTAAACTTTGCGAAAGAAAAACACTTACCAATTAAAGCTATCGCAAGAAACCAATCTAAAGATTTCTTTATCAGACATGGTTTCAAAGATGTCGAAGCAAAGAACCCAGAAGGTTATGATGTATTGATTTGGGAACCAGGCCACTAAGATACACAAACAACCTTGGCATTTAATAAAAATCACTATTAAAACATAGAAATACGGTCTTGCATGTGGTGATGCAAGGCCGTATTTCTATTATAAAATCGATTTGATTTCATTTAAGTTTTTAATTTCATAGTCTGGCTGAATCTGCGTTGTATTTTCTTTACCTCTATAGTTAAACCAGCATGTCGCAACACCTGCATTAATACCACCTTGGATATCAGATGTTAGCGAATCACCGATAATCAATGTACGCTCACGATCCGCATCTATACGGTCAAATACATAATCAAAGAATTCCGGCATCGGTTTTTGGAAACCTGTCACTTCTGAAATAAAAATATCATTAATCATCGATTCAAGCGGTGTTTGGGTCAGTCTGCGTAATTGCGTATCTTCAACACCATTCGTCACGATATAAAGCTTCGCATGATCTGCCATATATTGAATGGCATCTAAAGTATCAGGAAAATACTTTACCGGTGCTGTCGCAAGACCATCGCGGAACATCACATCCGCTTCATGTCCATTTACCTGCATCCCAAAACGATTAAAATAATTAATAAAACGCTCAGTCAGTACTTCTTCTTTTGTTAACTTATTCTCTTGAAACGCTTCCCAATGCGCTTGATTCACTTCTTTAAATAACGCTAAATTTTGATATGTCGGATCAAGTTGATATTCTTTGGCTAAATGAAAGAATGCTTGGTCTTCTGCATCATGAAAGTCCACAATCGTATCATCAAAATCTAACAGTATCGTTTCATACTTCATTGTTTCACCCCCATTATTCCTCATGGTAGTTGAATTTATAATATCTTGCAATAGCACTATACGTCTCTTACAAGATTTAAGCAATTAACCCATCCAACATTTAATTGTGAAACTATATTTTGTTAGATATACTAAAGAATATAAACAAACATCAATCACCTATTTGGGTATGGGAGATAAAAATATGACCTTCACCGCAACTACCTTTTTAACTTTATAGCTGCTATTCACACTTGTCTTTATTATCTTTTTATTCTTTACATTAAACGCTTTAGGTAAACAAGCTCGATACAAATTCAAATTGACTATTACATTGAGTTCTTTATTGTTAGGTCTCATTTGTTTTGTGGGTATTTTCACGGATCAATCACTCTACAAAAACATCAATACAAAGTTTTCTTTCAAAGATAAACTGTCCTTCTTAGACAAAAGAGATAAACCAAAACCTGCACCTCAACCAAAACAAGACACAAGTCAAAATCAAGATACAGAACACCACTATTCTCGTGATGAGATAAAATCTAAAGGATACGAATATGAACATGACTATTTCCCGGTCGATTTTAAACCTACAACCGCTTCAGGCAAAACGATCAAATCAAAAGCTGAAGCATTAAAAGTAGGCCAAGATATTGAACCTGGATATTACCGTATTACTCCTACCGGCAAATCGTCGTCAGGAATTATCACAATGAAAAACCCTTTTGATAAGGAAGCAGAGAGTCAATTCCTTTCAAAAACTTCTGGCCCCTCTTCATTTACAACGTATCTTGTCGAAGGTCACACGCTCGTATTGAATGAAAAAGAAAAAGCAAATCACACTGAATATATCATCGCACCAGAAAAACATAAGATGCGCACAAGTCTCACACCTGGTACTTATATCGTCGGTACCGATGTTAAACCTGGTAAGTATAAAATCAAATCAGATAACAGCGGGAATTTTATCGTGACAAGCAATAAAAAAGATGGTCCTAAATATAATGAAATCTTAAAAAAGAACTTCATCAAATCTGTTTCACTCGATAAAGGAGACATTATTTATATTAAAGGACGTCCTATAGTGAAGCTCTCACCCCAATAGCTCATTTGCCTATCGTTATTAGCTGGCGTATAATTAAGTTCGCATGTATTTAAATTACCCTTAGACTATAATCAATGGATTAAGGGTAAATACATTATAAGAGATGTATTAATGTTTAAAGGGAGTTGAATTCAATGAATCCACGTTTAAAACGCGCGTATCAGTCATACATTGAGAAGTTTGGTGAACAACCACCAAAACCTTATATGAGTACTTTAAGTGAATACGAACAAGAAGAAGTCATCAACCAACGTATCAGAACAAACACAAAATTCTCTGATGATAAGTACTATAAAAAAATACCAGTGAGATAAATTCGATCTATTAAAAAGATGTACCTTAGTTGGTGCATCTTTTTTTAAAATATACTCATATCAACTAGGAGGTATTAAGATGGAACAATTAGGATTTCGAGAAAGCTTCATTGAAGGAAGCATTCTTGCAGAACTTGATAAAAAACAGAAAAAACAATGGAAAGAATTGAGTATTGAAGATAAGCGCCACTTTATAAAGCTTTACAAGGAAATCTTTAAATTTAATAAAGAAAAGTTTTATCAAGACTTGGAACATATATTTCAAGAAAGAGGAATTTTAGGTGAGGAAAAGACACCAGAACAAATACAACATGATAAATTGATTGATTTCTTTAGAACACAAGGTATACCTAATCCAACCGAAACAACAATAGAAGCATTTAAGTTCCAACAAATTTTCGCTAATTTCGATAACTTCTATCATGTAATGGGACAATTCACTTTCAATATAGAGAAACAAGCACAATTTAATTACTACATGTCTCAACAAAAGCAAAATTTTATACACATCGCACAAAGAGACAAGATAATCAAACAAAATGATGAAATCATAGAATTACTTAAAAAAATTGCTGATAAATAAGAAAAAACCCATAACCACAAAGGTTACAGGCTTTAAGCGACGTCCTGGGAGGGATTCGAACCCCCGACCGATGGCTTAGAAGGCCATTGCTCTATCCAGCTGAGCTACCAGGACATAATTTTTTAACACAAGAATTATTATATCTAATTAAAGTATTTAAATCAATACCATTCATAATAATTTCTGTTATGATTTTTCACTTTAGAAGATGTATTGCACTTATCATGACAAGTATATCACTTTTCTCAAGTAGAGAACAGTTAGGAATGCCTAAGTGTCAAGAATCTGTCAGATATACCACGGGTATGCATAGAACATTGTGAGTTAAGGAATTTAGCCCAATTAGATAAAAGATGATTGTATAGTAGAGATATCAAAGGTTGGTATTCCACTTAACCTTAAACAATACAAATATTGAGGTGACAATCATGGAAGGTTTATTCAACGCAATCCAAGCTACAATTGAAGCAGCTCAAAACGGTCAAAACTTAGAATTAGGTAAAAACATCGTAGACATCATCACAAACGGTGCTAGCATTGTTAGTAAACTCTTTGGTATCTAATATAATGCCAAACATTCACCATATTGTTTTAGTGAGAAGATCTAATAAGGTCTTCTCTTTTTTGTGTTCGAATTTATGGATTACTTTCCTCACGACCTTAATCTAAGCACCCTCCTACTATTTTATTGTAAAATAGTTATACACTTTAACTGATGGAGGTGGCGATGTGGATCAAGAAGAATTGAAACGTTTAAAAACAGAAAATGAATTACTTGTCATGAAATTAAGACTTAAAGAAAAGTATATTAAAGAATTAGAAGCTGAATTAAAACAACGCAAAAGATTGCCGATTCATTATATAAAATCACAAACACTTGCGGACCACTTTGTCACACTCAAAATTGAAACAACCGGTTTAAGCTCTGATTTTCATGATGCTTTTCAAATTGCACTCGTCGAATTTAAAGATGATCAAATGATAAATCAATATATGAAATACTTTCGACCTACACGCTTATTAACAAGAAAAGTGATACAAATGACAGGTGTTACGAATGAGTTCTTAGAAGACAAAGATTTTATTGAAAAAGAAGATATAGAAGCCATTCGTACATTTATTGGAGATAAACAAATCGTAGCACATGCGGCAACTTTCTCTATGAAATTCCTATTACGTTATTTCGACGACTTTAATATAGATATGCCTGAATATACTGTGCTAGATACACTCCCTCTTGCGAGAAAGTTAGTGAAAGATACACCTAATCATAAATTCGACACTTTAAAGACATACTTTAACTTAGAAAACTATGAATCTGAAGATGCTTTAACCGATGCGATAGTAACAGGTCAACTTGCTTTGAAGCTAAATAAACTAAAACAATAAAGAGAGACTACATTTATGAATATCAATTTCTTACCTGCTTTGAAATCATTTGTCGCTAAAATGAACCAAGAACTGCTAGTACTCTATTTATCATCGAAGGATCAACGCACACCAATGACCGTTAAAATACTTGCAGTCTGTATCGTTACTTATGCATTAAGTCCGATTGATTTGATTCCTGATTTCATCCCTGTTTTAGGTTATCTAGATGATATTATTATTGTGCCATTAGGTATTGCCTTGTGCTTAAAATTAATACCTGAACCTATTCTTCAAGATAATCGTCGAAAAGCATCTAAACTCAATAAAAATATCCTTTCACAAAATTGGTATGCGGGTGTTTTGATTATCATCTTGTGGATAATTGTTATAAGTGTGATTGGTTATTTTATTCTCAAAAACTTTTTCTGGTAATTATCATACCTTTAATCGAGTAGGAGAGTAATCATTAATTGACCACT
>NZ_KV837067.1:0-213 GCF_001838465.1 Staphylococcus sp. HMSC061G12 | reverse complement strand
ATCGACTTATTCAGCACAGCTAATCGTGTGTTTTTAGAAATATAATAATTCCGCTCAACGACAGGTGTTTCAGCAGTAAAATAACTGCAGTGCTTTTTAAAACCATTTTTAATTATAGAATAGCTCGTATTTTCGTGTCCGCAAAGTTTACATCGCTTGGGAGAATGAATTAACTTTCAAAAGTAAAATAAAGAATTTTTCCCTTTATACTTT
>NZ_KV837066.1:0-241 GCF_001838465.1 Staphylococcus sp. HMSC061G12 | reverse complement strand
ATGAATACGTCTAAATCTTCTAAACAAACTACTCTTTTTTCTGCTCCTTTTGGAAGTTCCGAATCTTTTAGAGGCTTGCCACATATATGGCAAAATCCTTTTACTTCGTTTATGTCTATCATGTTTTCATCAAAGTATTTTATGTATTTTTCTATTTCTTTTTCACTAAAATCACGCATTTTGATACTCCTTTTTAGAAATGTTGTAATGTTTTTTCTTCTTCTGAAATTGTGTAAATATC
>NZ_KV837065.1:0-51144 GCF_001838465.1 Staphylococcus sp. HMSC061G12 | reverse complement strand
TTATCTCATCAACCGAATTTATTATAGAGCCATTATTTTCTAGTATCTACATTACGATAGACATCAATCACATGCGCAATTTTATCTAACACTGGATCTAGCGTGTCTAAACTTTCATGCAGATCATATTCATTAATGTTCACGCGTACGACAGGGCAGGCATTGAAGCTTGAAATCCATTCTTCGTAACGACGGAATAATTTTTTCCAGTATTCTGGATCTGTATCAATTTCCATTTGGCGACCGCGTTGTTTGATGCGCTCAATCACTTCATCGTAATCACATTCTAAATAAATTAAAACGTCTGGTTTTGGGAAGTAAGGTGTCATGACCATCGCTTCAAATAATTCTGAGTATGTTTTGAAGTCTTCAGGTGTCATCGTCCCTTGTTCTTCGTGCATTTTTGCGAAGATATCAACGTCTTCATAAATAGAACGGTCTTGGATAAAGCCCCCGCCATATTCAAACATGCGTTTTTGTTCTTTAAAGCGTTCCGCAAGGAAATAGATTTGAAGGTGGAAACTCCAACGTTCAAAGTTATCATAGAATTTATCTAGATAAGGATTATGGTCCACATTCTCGAAAGAAGTGCGGAAGTTTAATTTTTTAGCTAAGGCACGTGTTAAGCTCGATTTACCGACGCCTACAGTACCTGCGATTGTAATCACCGCATCTTGAGGGATACCGTAATTATTCATGCGTGTTGCCTCCTATCATTGATTGTACAATGTTTAATAGATACTCGTAATCGTCAGCGTGATTGACGAAATCCAAGTTTGTTGTATCGATGCGTTTCACCATTTTGCCTTCGGCTTCTAAAGATTCATAGAAGTGATGATAAGCTTCTTTTAAATTTAAAAGATAATCATCTTCAATTTGTGCTTCGAAGCTGCGATTGCGTTTGGCGATACGTTGTTTTAATACTTCTAAATCTGCATCGAGGAAGATTACGATGTCCGGCATCATAAGATCCTCAGTCAGAATATCGTAAATACGGTCAAACTTGTTGTATTCTGTATCTGTCAGTGTTTGACGCGCAAAGATTTTGTTTTTATAAACATGATAGTCACTGACAATACCGTTATGTAGTTGTTCTAGATCTTGAACCTGTTTGTAACGGTTACATAAAAAGAACATTTCAGTCTGGAAACTCCATTTTGAAATGTCGTCATAGAAATCAGATAAAAATGGATTTTCATCCACGATTTCTTGTGCTTCATGATAATCAAGAGATTGACTTAAGCGATGTGCTAAAGAGGATTTGCCTACTCCTATAGGCCCTTCAATAGCGATATAAGGTTGATTCATAAACAACACTCCAAGTGTTAAAATAGACAATAGTAATTGTATCACATGGTAAGGGATTGAACATATGACAATAGATGAAAAATATATGAAACTTGCATTAGATGAAGCCAAAAAAGCTGAAGCTATCGGTGAAGTACCGATTGGCGCACTCATTGTTAAAGACGATGAAATTATAGCACGTGCACATAATTTAAGAGAAACGATTCAACTTCCGACAGCCCATGCGGAACATATTGCGATAGAAAAAGCAGCTGAAGCAGTAGGGAGTTGGCGATTAGAAGATTGTACTTTATATGTCACTTTAGAACCTTGTGTGATGTGTTCTGGTGCGATTGTTATGAGCCGTATTCCACGCGTTGTTTATGGCGCTGCTGATCCAAAGGGCGGTTGTAGCGGCAGTTTAATGGATTTACTTCAAGAATCGCGTTTCAACCATCGTGCAGAAGTTGTGAGTGGTGTTTTAGAAGAAGAATGCGGTGATATGTTGCGGAACTTCTTCAAGCAATTAAGAAACAAGAAGAAACAAGCTAAGCAATCGCAAGAGGCTAATGACTTGAACAGTTAAAACAACTTTAGAAGAATGAAGATGTCTGCTTTTAAGAAGTGGACATCTTTTTGTTTGAAAAGCGTTAAAAAGTAAGAGATAGTTAAGAATGAGTAATGTCGATAGTTTCTACCCTCATAAATCGTACAAACAGACGATAGAAGTCTGTTATCAAAATTTGATAGAATGAGGTTAGACTTTGTTGTGAAAAGTAATTTTACGACACTACGGCTAAGACAAAAGAAACGAGGTTAATTCATGATTAAACTAATTGCGACAGATATGGACGGAACATTATTAAATGCAGCACATGAAATTTCAGAGGAAAATATTAAAGCGATTAAAGCAGCGCAGGCACAAGGGATTACGGTCGTGATTGCGACAGGTCGTGCTTTCTATGAAGCCAATGCGCCTGTGGAACCAACTGGATTGAAAGTCCCATATATTTGTTTGAATGGTGCAGAGGTTCGTGATGAATCATTCGATATTATGCATACATCAAGCTTGAATCATGAAATGATTGAACAAATTACACATGTTCTAGATCGAGAGGATATTTATTACCAAGTCTATACTAACCTTGGTATTTATACTGAAGATCCTCAAAGAGATTTAGATATTTATATTGATATTGCAGAACATGCAGGTCAAAAAGCAGATGTAGAAAAAATACATCGCCATATTCAACATCGTATTGATCAAGGCACATTAAAAGTAGTTGATAATTATGATCAAATCAGTGAAAGACCTGGTGAAATTGTGATGAAAATTTTAGCGTTTGACAGTGATATCGGTAAAATTGATCGTGTCAGTGCAGAACTTGCGAAACACACAAACTTAGCAATTTCATCCTCAGCACGAGGTAATATCGAAATCACAAATGCTTATGCGCAAAAAGGGATTGCGTTAGAAGAAATCGCAAACCAACTCGGTATCAACATGGAAGATGTCATGGCAATTGGTGATAACATGAATGACGTATCGATGCTTGAAAAAGCGGGTTATCCTGTCGCAATGGAAAATGCGATGCCTGAAGTGAAAGAATACGCAAAATATGTGACAGATAACAACCAAAACAGTGGTGTCGGCAAAGCAATCAACAAAATGCTGGAAGAGCAATCAAAATAAATTAACTGGGGTGACTATTGAATGAAAGGTGTCATTATCGTAGGCAGTGCGCGTATTGATTCGCACACAAAAGCACTGGCACAATACTTAAAGGGACAATTCAATGAAAAGGATGTTGAAGCGGAAATTTTTGATTTAGCTGAGCGTCCAATCCATACATTAGATGTTTCTGGCGCAAGTAATCCGCCAGATGATTATCAAGCTAATGTGAAAGATTTACAAGAGAAGGCGAGAGAAGCGGACTTTATTATTTTAGGTACGCCGAACTATCATGGTTCATATTCTGGTATCTTAAAGAACGCTTTAGATCATCTGACAATGGATGACTTCAAAATGAAACCAGTCGGCTTAATGGGGAACAGCGGCGGTATTGTAAGTGCAGAACCACTTTCTCACTTACGCTTAATTGTACGTACCTTATTAGGTATCGCAGTGCCTACCCAAATTGCGACACATGATTCAGATTACGGCAAATTAGATGATGGTACATTCTTCTTACAAGACGAAGAATTCCAATTACGTTCTCGTTTATTCGTTGAACAAATTGTATCATTCGCAGAAAGCCGTCCTTATGAACATTTAAAATAAAAGGATGCAAGCGTGTTAGTTCAGCTGATAAAATATCCTGTTTGATAATCTCTGCTTAGTGGTGGTGCAAGGTGATTTTACTTTGTGAACTATTTAAGTAGAGGTTTTTTATGAAAAGGTAAAATAGTTAAGTTATATGGTTACTAAAAAGCATAAAGAAAAGGCCTGTAAGTTAAAGAGATAAACTCAAAAGCTTTACAGGCCTTTAATATGATTTATTCTAAATTCGCATGATTTTGTTGCATCGTAGTTTCATCAATATTGAAGTCTTTCATGAAATCTAATACAACAGCATCTAAGAATAATTGTGCAGCTTGTTCGAATAAACTGCCTAAAGGTTGTGCTGAACCTTCAGCATCATGTTTTGTTCCGGCAGGCAATTCGATTGTGACATCTGCCAATTCACCGATTTTAGAATCAGGTTTTGTTGTGACTAACGCCACTTGTGCACCTTGATCTTTAGCTTTTTCAGCTAATAGGCGTAAGTGTTCTGTACTGCCTGAACCTGAAATGACGATAAACAAGTCGCCTTCGTGGATAGAAGGTGTTGTAATACCGCCAATGATAAATGCAGGTTGTTCAAGCTGATTCAAGCGCATTGTAAATCCATTTGCGACAAATCCAGAACGACCTTTACCTGCTACGAAAATATTTTTGGCATCTTTGATTGCTTGTTCAAAGTTTTCAACATCTTGATCTTTAACATTAGATAACGTCGTTTTCAGTTCATCTAAAATCAATTGATATTGTAGTTTTGCCATAGCTTATTTCCCTTCAACTGCGTCGCGGCAAGCTTTTGCTGCTTCTACTGGGTCGTCGGCATTTGCGATACCGCCACCAACAATCACTAAGTCTGGTTCTTCAGCTACGATATCTTTGATTGTATCTGGTTTGATACCGCCAGCAACGGCAACTTTAGAATTTTTGATAACAGATTTAACTGTGTGTAAATCATCTAATGGAGATTTACCTTCAGCTTGTAAGTCATAACCAATGTGTACTGCGATATAGTCAGCACCCATTTCATCTAATTCTTTAGCGCGTTGTTTAATGTCTTGAACAGCAATCATATCTACTAATAATTGTTTGTCATTTTTGTGTGCTTCTTCGACAGCAGCTTTGATAGAAGCGTCTTCAGCAACACCTAAGATTGTTACAACGTCAGCACCGAATTTAACTGCTTGGCTGACTTCATAGTCTGCAGCGTCCATAATTTTCATATCTGCTAGCACTTTAACACCATCGATGTTTTCATCCATATATTGAACGGCAGGCAGACCTTCGTTATATATGATAGGAGTACCGATTTCTACGATATCGACATAATCTTTCACTTTGTTAGCTAACTCTGCAGCGTCTTCTTTATTTAATAAATCAATTGCTAATTGTAGTTCCAAAATGATTCATCCTTTCATAATGTATGTGTTGTAACTTTTGCTTTACTTAGATTATTTACCCTTTTTAGTTTTTGACAAACAACAGTGAATTTTACTGTTCGGGTGCAGCTGCGTTATCTACGTAAACCTCTACATTAGGATGATCGTATAAAACTGTTGCTGGGACATCTTTGTCTTGAATGCCGCTCGCAAGTTTTGTAATCGCATCTTTCTTTTTCTCGCCAAACGCTAATAAGATAATGCGTTTTGCAGATAAAATTGTAGAAAGACCCATTGAAATAGCTTGTTTCGGCACATCTTCTTCGTTATCGAAATAACGGCTATTGGCTTGAATTGTACTTTCAGTTAAATCTACGACACGTGTAATACTGTCTTTTTCTGTACCTGGTTCATTGAAACCGATATGACCATTTTCCCCGATACCTAAAATTTGGATATCTGCAGGCCCTTTATCCTTAACCAGTTGTTCGTATCTTGCAGTTTCAGCGTCTAAATCTTTCGCATCACCGATTGGTAAATGCACATTTTCTTCTTTGAAGTGTGGATAGCGACCGAATAGCACTTCATGCATATAATGATGATAGCTTTCTGGATGATCGGCTGATAAACCAACATATTCATCTAAGTTGAATGTTTCTACATTAGAAACATCTAAGTCATTTAATTCCATCAGTTTAACTAAGTCAGAA
The DNA here is from genome assembly GCF_001838465.1 of Staphylococcus sp. HMSC061G12. Lineage (NCBI taxonomy): Bacteria > Bacillati > Bacillota > Bacilli > Caryophanales > Staphylococcaceae > Staphylococcus > Staphylococcus sp. HMSC061G12. Next base: position 45,490 of record NZ_KV837065.1, on the reverse strand, counting down.
TAAACATCTACCATTGTACCTCCTGTTGCTAGACCTAGTTTACTTTCAGGATTCTCGTTCATTTGGTTGAACAGCTCGTAAGCTGTGTAGAATGATGCTTTCTCTTTATCCCCTAAATTAATAATTTTCACGTTGTGTGACCTCCTTATTTGTATCTATATATGAAGACATACATGTCCATTATAACGAGGTGAAGTTTAAACAGATAGTAAATCCCCCTCAAATTATAGGAATATTTCAATAACCTCTTTAGAAAGTGGAGGAACAGTTATATAATGTAAATATTGTTTCTAATTTAAGAATTGATAACCGAGAAAACCTATCGTTAATTCAAGAATGAGCAGTAGGTTATATTTATTGACGAGGATTTAGTACAATTAAATGATAAAGAGATTGATAAATAAATCAAGAATAACACGATATAGATGGGGTTCAACATTTGATTTTGCTTAGTGTAAGGGAGTGAGCAGCTTGGAGCCGATAGAATATGAGAAAGTACAAACGTTACTGGCATCTTATGTAGATCAACCTGTATACCTGCATGTTGAAACAACCAATGGTGCGTATGCGAACCATTTTGATCAACGTGTCTTTAATGCTGGAACGTTTTTAAGAAATATCAAAGTAGTCTTTGAACATGCCAAACTTAAGGGCGGTGGCAAAGAACCATTCAGAGTGGGTTTGAAACTACAAGATAATGGATGGGTTTATGTACAAGGACTGACACATTATGAAGTGAACGAGGATAATGAATTCTTGCTCGCTGGTTTTAATTATGAAGGGCAATTAGCGGCAGCGCTTGAAATCAGTGCTGTACCGTTTGAAATATAAGGAGGACGTATCATGTCAGAGGAAAGTCATGTATTAGTTATATTTCCGCATCCTGATGATGAGACGTTCTCATCAGCAGGAACATTAGCACGTTATATTGATGAAGGTGTTCCAGTTACGTATGCTTGTTTGACTTTAGGTCAAATGGCACGTAATTTAGGAAATCCGCCATTTGCGACACGTGAATCTCTGCCGAAAATCAGAGAGCGCGAGTTGGAAGACGCAGCAAAAGCGATTGGTATTAAAGATTTAAGAAAGATGGGTTACCGTGATAAAACAGTGGAATTCGAACCACATGAAAAAATGGACGAGATGGTTAAAAGTCTGATTGATGAATTGCATCCTTCAGTAATCATTTCATTCTATCCAGGTTATGCGGTACACCCAGATCATGAAGCAACAGCAGAAGCGGTAGTTAGAACAGTAGGACGTATGCCTAAAGCAGAACGTCCACGTTTACAATTAGTTGCTTTTAGCAATGATGCGATTGATGAGTTAGGTATGCCTGATATCATTAACGATATTACTGATTATAAAGAAGTAAAATTAGATGCATTCAAAGCACATGCATCTCAATCTGGACCATTCTTGCATCAGTTAGCTGAACCGCAAGTTCCAGATACAGCCAAAAGTTTCTTAGAACAAGAAACATATTGGACTTACAATTTTGAATCATGAGTGGAGGGGCACACAGATGACTGAATTTGATTTATCGACACGAGAAGGTCGTTGGAAACACTTCGGTTCTGTTGATCCTATTAAAGGTACAAAACCAACAGTAAAAGAAGAAATGACAGATCTACAAAGCACGCACAAAGATTTTTTATTTGAAATTGAAGAAGTCGGGATTAAAAATTTAGTATATCCCGTGATTATAGATGAATATCAAACGGCAGGTACTTTCGCATTTTCAACTAGCTTAACGAGAGAAGAAAAAGGTATTAATATGAGCCGTATCTTAGAAAGTGTTGAGAAACATTATGATAACGGTGTAGCATTAACATTTGATAATCTGCATACGGTATTAGATACACTTCAAAAACACATGAAACAAACTTCAGCAGGGGTAGATGTTTCAGGTAAGTGGTTCTTTAATCGCTATAGTCCCGTTACGAACTTAAAAGCTGTCGGCAATGCGGATGTAACGTATGGCATGGCAGTTGAAGGGGATAAAGTGACACGTAAAGAGCTGACAATGGAAGCGAAAGTAACTACTTTATGTCCATGTTCAAAAGAAATCAGTGAGTATTCTGCGCATAACCAACGCGGAGTAATTACTGTGAAAACGTACTTGAATCGTGAAGCGACACTACCGTCTGACTATAAAGAAGTAATTTTAGATGCGATGGAAGCTAACGCAAGTTCAATTCTTTACCCAATCTTAAAACGTCCAGATGAAAAACGCGTTACAGAACGTGCTTATGAAAACCCTCGTTTTGTGGAAGATTTAATCCGTTTAATCGCTGCAGACTTAGTAGAAGTGGATTGGATTGAAGGTTTTGACATTGAATGTCGTAATGAAGAATCTATTCATCAACACGATGCTTTTGCGAAGTTGAAATATAGAAAATAATAGAATGAAATAAGGCCTTCTTAAGTAATGATATGACATTGCTTGGGAAGGTCTTTTAATATGTAGAAAATGGGCGTGAGTTTAAAAGTTCACTGAATTCATGATAAATATCGCAAATAAAAATAGAGCACTGCATCTAACCTGTTGGGACTTCAGGTTGCTTGTGAGGAGGGACAGCCTCGTAAGCTAAGCAGTGCTCTATTTTTTTAGGGTGATCGACAATTTACGTCAGGGGAAACATACTTGTCGATTTTTAAATTCAATGATTAGATTAACTGTTAATGCCGTCGCATGCATATTTTAGGATATGTTCTATGATTAATTTAGGAGGTTAGTTGCGACTTTAAGCATTGTTTATGTCGGTGTAGAGGAAACGTCTGTCCTTTTGTTTGGGTGGGTAGAAAGGTGTAACGATTATTTATAGAATATGCTTTTAGGATTGATTTAGGATGCATACATTACTTGCGTTTCCTCTACATTGATTATTGTATGATATCTCTACATAAAATACATGAGGCTATGGTATCAACTTTATCTAGGACTAATTGCCGAGAGCGTTACAATTGATTTTTGAGATTGAGTTGTTCAATCAGTGAGTAAAACAAATTAAAAAGGACAACCGTGAATTCACGATTGTCCAATCTTATTCATCAATAGATTAAACTTCTTGAACGTCTACATCGATTTTTTCGATACGGTTATAAGCACCGTGGTCTACAGGACCTACGAAGTCGTTCATTTTCCAACCGTTTTTAATTGCAGATGCGACGAATGCTTTTGCGTTAACAACTGCATCTTTAGGTGATTGGCCGTTTGCTAGGTTAGCAGTTGTGGCTGCTGCGAACGTACAACCAGCACCATGGTTATAACTTTGTTGGAACATATCTGTTGTTAATTGATAGAATTTATCGCCGTCGTAGTATAAGTCATAAGATTTTTCTTGATCTAATGCTTTACCACCTTTGATGACTACATTTTGTGCACCTTGATCATAAATGATTTTAGCTGCTTTTTTCATATCATCGATAGATTTTAATGTGCCTAATCCAGATAACTGACCAGCTTCAAATAGGTTAGGTGTTGTAACTGTTGCTTTAGGTAATAGATATTTAATCATTGCATCTGTATTACCTGGGTTGAGTACTTCATCTTCACCTTTACAAACCATAACTGGGTCAACAACGAAGTATTTCGCACCTGACTCTTCAAATGCTTCTCCTGCACGTTTGATGACTTCTTCAGTACCTAACATACCTGTTTTGACAGCGTCTGGTCCAATAGAGATTGCTGTTTCTAATTGTTTGTTAAATACGTCGAAAGGAATTGGTGTTACATCGTGTGACCATGTTTCTTTGTCCATTGTCACGATTGCTGCTAAAGCAACCATTCCATAAGTGTCTAATTCTTGGAATGTTTTTAAATCTGCTTGCATGCCAGCTCCTGCACTTGTATCTGAGCCTGCAATTGTTAATACTTTTTTCAATGCCATATGTTCATACACTCCCTAACGTTTCTTTTACTCTATAATAACATGTTTACAAGGGTGGATTGAACTTTTTGATATATCGTGTGTTATCATAGTTTTGAGGTGATACCATGGAGTGGTCTGAAGTATTTCATGATATAACAAGTCGTCATGATTTCAAAGCAATGCATGATTTTTTAGAAAAAGAATATACGACAAAAATAGTTTATCCTGATAGAGAACATATATATCAAGCGTTTGATTTAACGCCTTTTGATAAAGTAAAGGTCGTTATCTTAGGCCAAGACCCATATCACGGCCCTAAACAAGCGCATGGACTAGCATTCTCTGTTCAGCCAGAAGGAAAGTTTCCACCTTCTTTACGCAATATGTATAAAGAACTAGAAGATGATATCGGCTGCAAGAGAACAGTATCTCACTTGCAAGATTGGGCGAAAGAAGGCGTGTTATTATTAAATACTGTCTTAACTGTGCGTAAAGGTGAAGCTCATTCACACCGTGGTATCGGTTGGGAAATCTTTACGGATGAGATTATTAAAACCGTTTCTGAACAGCGTGACCATGTGGTCTTTATTTTGTGGGGTAAACCTGCACAACAAAAAGAGAAGTTAATAGATACGTCTAAACATGATGTGATTAAGTCAGTACATCCAAGTCCATTATCAGCGTATCGCGGTTTTTTTGGATCTAAGCCGTATTCTCAAGCGAATGCTTATTTAGAAGCACATCATCAAACACCAATAAATTGGTGTGGTGAGGAGGCTATGGATGAATAAAGAGAAGTTAATTGCGTTAATTGAACGTGAATTAGTACAAGCGGATGAAGCGGCGAGTGAAGCGGAATTTAGCAAGCATATGTATGCGATTCATACACTGACTTCACTGTATACAGATAGTGATTCAAGTGACGTGCCTGCACGTTCATCAAAACAAACAAGTATGACGTATCAGCAAGCGCCTTCAGTGACGTCTCCAAGTTATACGACAAGTTCACATTCACAAGTATCAGCGGCAGAAATTAAAGCGATGGGTGGGAAAGTGTCATCACAACAGAACTCATCGAATTTATCGACACCACCGGGGAACTCTAATAAAATGGTAACTGATGACGAATTAGGAAATGGCGATTCTATTTTTGACTTTTAATGACAAAGGAGAGACTTTATATGAACTTTAAAACGATGAAAACGTTCGTAGCAATTGGCGCTGGGTGTGCAGCACTTTCAGTTGCGACTGGTGCGTTTGGTGCACACGCATTAGCAGATAAATTATCACCGCATTATTTAGATGTGTGGAACAAAGCAACAACATATGAAATGTATCACAGCTTAGGTTTAATCGGCATTGGTATCTTAAGCGGTACAACTAAATTGAACTTAAAAGCTGCAGGTTGGATGATGCTTGGCGGTATTGTTATCTTCAGTGGCTCATTATACACTTTATCATTAACACAAATTAAACCGTTAGGTGCAATTACACCAATCGGCGGAGTGTTATTTATCGCTTCTTGGGTAACTTTACTCTTACAAACACTAAAATTAAAAAAATAAACTAATAAACGGTTCAAAAATTCACCTCACAGGGTATAATGTATCGAATGAGGTGAATTTTTATTATGGGAAAAATAGAGAAAAGACACCATAAAAAAGTAGACCGAGGAGATTTACAACAAAACCTATCTGAGAAATTTGTATGGGCCATTGCCTATGGTTCATGTATAGGTTGGGGGTCATTTATTTTACCAGGGGACTGGATCAGTCAATCTGGTTCTATCGCAGCAGCAATCGGGATTACAATTGGTGCATTACTAATGATTATTATTGGCGTGAGTTATGGCGCATTAGTGAAACACTTCCCAGTATCTGGGGGTGCATTTGCGTTCAGTTATTTAAGCTTCGGGAGGTATGTCAGCTTCTTCTCATCATGGTTCCTGACATTCGGTTATATTTGTGTGGTCGCATTGAATGCCACCGCGTTTAGCTTACTCTTGAAGTTTATGATGCCGGGCGTACTTGAACACGGTAAGCTATATACCATCGCTGGATGGGATGTTTACATTACCGAAATTATTATCGCAACAGCTTTACTTTTACTCTTTACATTTATTACCATTCGTGGTGCACAAGTTTCAGGTAGTCTGCAGTACTACTTCTGTATCGCAATGGTAGTTGTTGTATTATTAATGTTTTTCGGATCATTTTTCGGTAGTGGTTTCTCATTGAGCAACTTACAACCTTTAGCTGAGGAGAAAAAAGGATGGTTTACATCAATTATTATGATTGTAGCTGTCGCACCTTGGGCGTATGTCGGATTTGATAATATTCCACAGACCGCGGAAGAATTCGACTTTGCGCCGAATAAAACATTTAAATTGATTGTTTATAGCTTGCTTGCGGCAGCTGGGACATACGTTTTAATGATTTTATATACGGGCTGGTTAAGCAGCCGTGGCGCAGAAAACAGCGACTTATGGGTAACAGGTGCTGTGACACAACAATCCTTTGGCTATATTGGTTTATTTGTCTTAGCTGTAGCAATTACTATGGGGATTTTCACAGGACTTAATGGTTTCTTAATGAGTTCAAGTCGTTTGTTATTCTCAATGGGACGTTCAGGTATTATGCCTGGTGTATTCAGTAAAATCCACCCAAGATTTAAGACGCCATATGTCGCAATCTTATTCTTAGGTGCTTTAACATTAATTGCACCTTGGTTAGGACGTACTGCATTGACATGGATTGTAGATATGTCTTCAACAGGTGTATCTGTCGCATATCTTGTGACATGTTTATCAGCAACGAAATTATTCAGTTATAATAAAGAAAGTAATACTTACGCACCGATTTATAAAACATTTGCGATTGTCGGTTCAATCTTTGCGTTTATTTTCTTAGGATTACTCTTAATCCCAGGATCACCAGCCGCATTATCAACACCATCTTATATTGCGTTGATTGTATGGTTAGTTCTAGGCTTAGCATTCTTCGTTGTACGTTATCCAAAATTAAAAAATATGGATAAAGACGAACTGAGTCGACTAATCTTAGATACAAGTCAACAAAAAGTAGATGAAATCTTAGATGAACCAGACTCTGAACCTACTCAAACAAAAGCATAAATTATATATTAAGAGCGATGATCTAATTAGAGGTTCATCGCTCTTTTCTTATGAAATCATAAGTTTTAAAAGATACAACTGTACTATAATCACGCATAATTACTTGCATTAACTAAAGGAATAATATAAGTTATTAAAAACAAATAAAATGGAGATTCCATGGTATTTGTTGAAAATCCACTTAGGAGGAACGATATGGAAAAGATGGTCGAGCAGTTTATCGATCAATTTGGTTACCTCGGTGTATTCTTATTAATCGCATTAGAAAACATTTTTCCACCTATCCCATCAGAACTGATTTTAACATTCAGTGGTTTCTTGACGTTACATTCAGATATGAATGTCGTAGGTGTCATTATTGCGGCAACGTTAGGTTCTGTATTCGGAGCCATTGTACTTTATTTTGTGGGTCGTTTATTATCAACAGAACGTTTACAGAAATTAGCGAATGGTAAAACCGGAAAAATCTTGCGTTTTAAAGCGAGTGATATTGAAAAAGCAGATGATTGGTTTGATAACCATGGTAAAAAGATTGTTTTCTTTGCACGTTTTATTCCTGTTATTAGAAGTTTAATCTCTATACCAGCTGGAACAACTCATATGCCTTTAACATCATTTATTATACTGACAACTCTTGGTACATTGATATGGAATACAGTATTAGTCATTTTAGGTCAACAAGCTGGAGAAGCATGGCCAAAAATTTCAGCCGCATTTGATTCTTTTTCAAGCATTGTCTTGATTCTTTTAGTTTTATTACTTATTGTTGGAATCATTTATTATGTGAAGCAACGTTTTAAAAACTCAAAATCAGATAAATAATTAATCGCCGTTATCTCCCTAGTGTTTAAAAAGGGGATAACGGCGATTTTTGAAATCATTTTTAAATAGAACTATTGATTTTACTCATTAATTCTATTTAATTGGTGTTTATGTTAGTTTATTTCTGTTTTCTTGATAAAATCGAATAAGGGTATCCCATATTTAAAAATGCATATAAATAGGGAATAAGTCCCATTGTGAATATACATAAATATGCTCATTTGAAATGTTCAATTCTTTTTGAATCGCCGATATAATGGTTTCTTTTGGCTCTTTGCTTAAAAGGCTATAGTAATGTTTGCCTTCTTTCTCTGTTTGGTAACGCCAAGCACCAAGATATTTGAGAGAATCAATGTTAGGAAGTGCTGATTCATTTTTGATGGAAACAGAATAACTTAAATATAATTCATCGTGAAGTTTAGGGCATGATTTACGAATTCTTCGATTGATTAAAATACTAAAAAATAAAGTGATTAGAAAAACAATGAGCATAATTTGAATTGGCATTATTAAAGTAGATGATGGTTTGCCAATTGCAGTGTAGTAAGACCATAAGGCAACACAAATTATCATTGTCAAAATTGCCAAAGTAAAGTTTATACGCTTAAAGAAACTAAGATATTCATGTTCAATGTTTTTGGTATCGCTAATAGTACTGTATATAGGATCATCATTATTTTTAAGATAACTATAAAGCACAGTATACTTTGAGTAAAAAAGTTTTTTTGCTAGTACTGAGAGGAAAGGATTTTCACTTCTATTTTGACTATTTCCTTCTAAGTCTTTTGTTTTTGCAAATGTTACATGAAGTGTTGTGTTACGAACTTCAGGGTCTTTTTCAAAAGTATAGATGTTATTTTGTATATCCTTTAATACATAACCTTTCTGCTGTTGGCTTTCTAAGTAACGAATTTCCGAAGGGCTGCCCTTGCAATAAAATTTGATGTTTTTCATGATGATGTACCTTCTTTCATAATCGGGTGAAAAATAGCTAATAAAAGTTTGGATGTTATATTATCAACTAATATCTTATAATATTTCTTTACAAATGTCAAACGCTTAAATATAATTATATATGATAAGTAATGCATTATATATCAAATAACAAAGAAGGAGTGATTTTTATGGAAGACAATAGCAAAAAAGACTTAATTTTTGAAGAAATGGATTTTGACTTCGAAGTGATAAGCGATGATGAGATGGAAAATATTTTCTCAGGAAAAGGATATGGATTTCACAATTATTTAGAAATGTCAGCAAGTTTAGCTTTTGCAGCTACTGGCATTGCTTCAGGTTTAGATTGTTGTTATGCCAATACATGTACTGAATTAGGATGTTGTTAGTATGAATTTCGAGGGCAAAGTTGTGTGATAATTCACACTACTTTGTCCTTCAATATATGGAGGTTAAACCATGAAAGCTGTAATACTTACTAATGATGAATATAGCCATGTGCAAAGTATTTTAGATTTAACCAAAGAGTTGAGAAATGCGAATGTTGAAGTAACCGTATTTATAGGAAAAATCTTAAGCGAAAGATTTAAATTTTCTACAGGTGTTAAATTAAAATTTTATCCTGATGTAATATCTGTCCAAAATAAGACTCTGTTTGAAAACAACTATTCTAATTTAATGAAATTGCAAAAATCAAAAATAAAACATTCGACGAATAGTGAATTAATAGAGGTTCATAAGCAAATGTTAGAATATAACTTTGAATCTTCAGAAAATTACTACAAAAATATAATTTCCGAAGTCAAAAAAATAAATCCAGACTACATTATAAGAGATGCATGTGCAATTTACGGTAGAAAGATAGCGGATGAACTAGGAATTAAATGCATTGGCTATGCAACAAGTATGATTTTTAGGGAAAAAGAAGTGATTAGTAACCCTGATCTTGCTTTACAAAATATATATGGTGTAAAAATTTTTAGGGAAAACAATGACGAGTTGAAAGAACTGTTAAAAAGTTTGATAGAAAATATTAAACACTATTCTAAAAAATATAAATACAGAAAATTGCCATTATTGTATCAAATGGATCCTGACGAAAGAATCAATTTCTCATATGGCTTGCCATTTGATGATACTATTAAAAATAATAATTATTATTATTTAAAACCTCCATTATTCTATGATTTAAATCATACAAAAAAATAGGAATAAAATTGATTTGATATATGTTAGCTCTGGTACAATCACCTCTTTTCCATTAGAAATATACAAAAAAATTATGAAAATAAGCAGGGTTTGTAAATTTGATTTTAAAATTTCTTTCAAGTTGACCAACTTAATAAAGATTAAAAATAGCCATAGATTAGATAATGTAGAGTATAGTAGTTTTTATTCTCAAAGAGAAATGCTAGAAATATCAAAACTACATATTACTCATGGAGGTTACAATAGCATCTTAGAATCTTTATATTATTTGACACCAATGATAGTCCTACCAATGAGATATGATCAATTTATAAATGCTAATATGGTTGTGAAACAGAACTTAGGAACTTATATGGATTCTTATGAATTTTGTAATATGAACGAAGAGAGTTTAAAAGAAGTGATAGATACATTGTTAAAACCCGAACAAGTATTTAGAATGCTAGATTACCGAGAAAAGTTATTAAGAATGGAGTTGGATAATAGTTATATTTGTAAATATATTATAAAGGATAATTTATTAACATGAGGTACAAAACGATATGTCAAGAATATACTAATGATTGCGGACCAGCATGTATAGCGACAGTAGCAAAATATTATGGTAAAAATATAAGTGTTCCAAAGGTTAAAGATAGTATTGAAAAGAATGACAAACCATTAAATTTAAAGGATATGAAGTTGGCCTTGGAAAAGTTTGGTTTTAATACAAAATTTGGAAAAATTAAAAAAACGAATTTATTTAAGGTTAGAACGCTTCCGTTTATACTATCAATAAGAATAAATGATTCAAACCATTATATCGTTGTATTTTCGATTAAAAAGAACCATATAATAGTAGGAGACCCAACTACAGGAACAATCAAAATCAACAAGACAAATAATATGTTTGATGAAATTAATGCAATAATACTTTTAAAAACAAATATACATTTTCAAGATGTCGAAGAAAGCAAGAGTTTCGAAGAGTATTTTCGTAATATTCTGATTATAAATAGGAGAAGAGTTCTTAAAATTTCTACCATTTCTATACTTTTGACCATATTATCTATTTCATCATGTTTTATATATAGCTTTATGTTTGATTATATAATCCCTCAAAAGAGTATTAGTAAAGTAATAATAACATGTTCATTCTTCGGACTAATATATATATTGAAGTTTATTTGTGATTATTTAAGGCAAAAATCCATAATTCTTTATTCTCAAAAAATAGAAAACCATATTATGAGCGACATTTATAATTCGTTGCTGTATTTACCGAAAAGGTATTTTGAAATAAGAAAGAAAGGTGATATATTAGCAAGAATTCATGATGCATTTAGCTTAAAAAATACACTTTCTGTAACATTAACTTCTATTTCTATGGATAGCTTAATAATAATAGTTGGAATATCTGCACTCTCTATAATAAGATACGAGTTATTAGTTTTAATTGTTATACAAATAGGTTTTTCTATATTTTTCCTTAAAATTTTCAAAAGTAAAATAATAGAGTTGGACAAAGAAGTAAAAATAAGATCGTCAAATCTAGAAGCAATAATTAATGATATAATCAATGGGTATCAACACGTTAAGATAAATAGTGCTGAAAATTTAAAGTTGTCTAAAATATGGAGTGAATATTCAGCTATATCAAACCTTAATGTCAAATATGGGAATGTTATTACTTTGAATATAAATTTGTCAGAATTATCGGATAATTTATTTAGGATTATTTTATTATGTGTAGGGTCATATTTGGTTTTAGAAAGGAAGATTAGTTTAGGTGAACTAGTCACATTTATTTCAATCTCTACATTTTTTAATAACCCAATAAAAAATTTAGTCAATTCAATACCTCAATTCTTGTCTGCGAATATAACGTATAATAGGACACTAGAAATAATTGATTGCAGAAAAGAACAAATATATGATAACAAAGAAATATTTGAAGAATTCAACACTTTAGAAGTTAAAGACATTTCATATAGCTACGAAGGAAAATATATATTGAAAGATTTAAACTTAACATTTTCTAAAGGAGAAATAATTGGAATCATAGGAAACTCTGGCTCTGGTAAAACGACACTTATTAATCTAATTTATGGGTTTTTAAAGTTGCAGAATGGATTAATATTGATCAATGGTAAACCAATAACAACATATAAATTAAAATCACTTAGAGAAAAAATAGGTTATGTAGCTCAGTCTTCTTATTTATTTTCCGAAAGTATCAAATCGAATATGATAGGCTGTTCTGAGGAAAAAGAAAATGAAATGAAAAAGTTGATTAAGGAATTTGGACTAGAAAAAACAGTTCTGTCACTACCAAATAAATACGATACGATTGTAGCTGAAGGAGGAAGTTCATTCTCAAAAGGCCAGTTGCAAAAATTTTGTATAATCCAGCAATTACTTAGGGATACAGAAATATTAATATTAGATGAAGCAACAGCTTCTCTAGATATACTTAGCGAAATTAAAATTATGAGAACACTAAAAGAATATAATAAGAGCATAATAGTTGTATCCCATAAGGTGAGTACAATGCTGAATTGTGACAACATTTATATTTTGGAAGATGGAAAATTGAAATTTAATGGTACACATAAAGAACTATTAGTTAGAAGTAAATATTATAGAAGTATTTATGAGCATCAAAAGATTTGAAGTTTTAAATGTTTGGGGTGATTTAATGAAAGATAAAGTAAGAAAACCGATATACAAAGTATCTAAAAAATACATTGTTAGAAGAACTCCTAATGGAAAGTTTAATGATTTACTAGAATTTCAAAAGTTAGCCGTTGAGGAGAAAATAGATGTCTTAAGGCAAGATAAAAAGTTTAGAGAAGCTTTATTTATAGCAAGTACAGATTTATACGAGACATTTATAACTAACGATATCTGCACAAAAGAAGTATTAAATAGTATAATAAAGTACTATATAAGATATACAACAAGAGCAACACCGTTTGGTCTTTTTTCTAAGTGTGGGATTTTAACTGATTCTAGTGAAATAAAGAACTTTCAAAAAACAGTAATAGAAGTTAGTAAACAATGGATTTCTGAATTAGTTAAGAAGTTAGAAGAAAAAGACAGGATTGTGAAAAAATTAAAGCTTAAAGTTAATTCATCGTTATATTCAGATAACTATAGAATTAATGATTTTTTTGGTAAAAGCAAACAATCCAACAATCCCCATAGATATACAATTATAATAAATGATTTTATAGCTGATCATTTGAAATATATCGGAAACAAAGAAGTGAGTGTTAGCAATTTAATCAAATTTTTCACTCAAAAATACAAGTGTAATGAACAGGTTTATTTAAAAGTTTTGAAAAAAACATTAAAGAAAAATATTTTTTATACTAATTTAAGGTGCCACATAAGTAGTAATGAACATTTAGTTTTAATTATGCAAGAGTTGAAATCAATAGACGAGAAAGCATCAGCTGAGTTAAGTGATTTATTACATTTACTTGAGTATACAAATCAAAATTTAAGCGAAAAGAATTTAGAGAGATTAACCAATACACTAAAAAAAATAACTAAATCCAAAAGATATTTGGATTGTAGTATGATAGATGGTTTGAAATGCGATATGAGTTTAGAAGATGATAGGATTAAAATCATAGAGAAATTTGCTGATTATGCTAATTGTATTTCTTTTAAAATTAATGAAGAATTATCGGGATATAGACTTTTCAATTTTAAGTCGAAATTCCTTGAAAAATATGGATATGATGAAGAAGTCCCTGTGTTATCTGCTCTTGATCAATATTATGAGTATTTAAAAGATAACGAAAATGAAATTTTTACTAAAAGCAGAACTTATATAAAAATAAGAAATTATATTTATAATTCAATAGATAAATCTAACCATATCAATTTAGACTCTAACTTTTTTAAAGGATTGTATGAAGAAGTTTTTAATGAACAGAAAATTATAGGTCAAAGTTTAGAGTTATTTACAACTCAATTTGGAGACGATGATAAGTATTTTTACTTATCTAGAGCAATCGGATCATTACAAGCTGGAAGCACAATAAGTCGCTTTTACAATGAATTTCCGGAAAAATACCAGAAGTTTATAGTGGAAAATAATAAACGATTAAATAACGTCTATAATAGTAATAACATAAAATTAGTTAATTTATTGCCTGATTCGAACAGTCTCATTGCTCCCGATGTAATTCCTAATCATTGTTTTACTGATGAGGTGGTAACTATAAATGAGTACGTCCCTAAAAATAATGTGGAAAATATTAATTTTGATGATATCCTTATCGGAATTAATAAGAGTAATCGGATATACTACAAGAAAATCGGAGATGATAGACAAATAGAATTCACAAATTTTAGTAATTTAAATAATAAAATTGTTGGTGAAGCTTACGATTTTTTGATTACTTCTTCAAGATACAATGACCCTTATTTATTTTTAAAAATTTTAATTTGCATTTTAGAACCGTTTCATCAAAAGCCAGCTATATTTTATAACAAGTTACAAGTTTTCCCAAAACAGTTAGTGATAAATTATGATAATCAAATCAAAAATTTTGATAGTATTGAATATGCAAAAGAGTATTTTAAAGCTGATTATTTCTACATACAAAATGGAGATAACAGATTACTTATTTGTACTAATATTGAAGAAGATAGAGAAATTTTAAAAAAAGAATTAAAACGAATGCGCAGTTTAACTCTGAATGGTGTTGAAAAGGACCTTTTGGAAAGGTTGAATAATGAACGTGATATCGATTACTCAGAAAAAGTATATCAATTATTTATTGAAGAAATCAATGAATCAAAAAAAACGATTAACATTCCAAGAAGAATTTCAGAGCCAGCTACTAATTATAGAACGTCATTTCCTTTTGAACAATGGACGCAATTCAACATATATATGCATAAGGATATTCAAAATCATTTTCTAACCAATTATTTATTGGTTTGGATTAAACAAAATAAGGTTAGTGATTACTTCTTTATTAAGTATAAAGATGAGAAAGGAAATCATATAAGGTTTAGAGTTAACAAGTTGACTTTCAAGTTAATGGAAGACTTTTTAATTTTTCTACGTAAGTTAAAAAATGATTCGTTTATTTATAGTTATGAAATTGTACCATATCGACGCGAAATAGAGAGGTATGGTAATTGTGTTGATTTCGGTTTAGTAGAAAATCACTTTGTTGACCAATCTAAGTTATCAATGAATTTAATTGGGCTTTCAAAATTACAAATAGATTTTAATGTTGTTGTGTATTGTATTAATGCTTTGAAAATTATGGATGTAGACTTCACATTAGTGACAAGTATATTAGGAGAAAAGAGAGACGCTGTTAACGATGCGCTATATAGGAAAATAAGTAAAGATTTATTAGCCTTTTATAAGAACTATGAGTGTATAAAATTTGATTATACATCTTTAAAAGTATATTCAATAGAATTAAAGGGGAAAAATGTAGATTCATATAAAAAGACAAACATTTTATTTAGCATGATTCATATGCTCTGTAATAGGGTCTATGGTATTGATAGAACTTCTGAGAGAAGGATTCTTGATTTTACAAGAAAGTTTTTGAAGACATTGTCTTTTGTTGAGGAGAGTGAAAATTGAATTTAAGAAATGAAGTTCTTTCGTTTGTGAAAAATCAAGTTAATGACTATCGGAATATTAATTGCTCATTACTGATAGATAGCTATATTAGAAAAAAGACAAACAAATCTTATTTAGATAATGATAAGATTAAAGAATGCCTTGCTAGTATTAAACCTAGGTTAAAAACACTGGATAATGTAAATGGTATACCGTTACTTGGGTACTCATTATCTGTATCTAATGACATATTAGATAATGTTACTTATACTAAATTAAAAGAGTTAACAAAAATAGAAAGTATAAAAAGAGTGAAATTAAATTTAACTCGGAAGATTTCGCTAAAAAATGAAGAACTGATGAGTGGTAATTCAGGTTTAATAGATTATTTAGCACACAATTATTTTGATGAATCTATTAATTTAATCCTTTTAGAACTCGAAAGAATCTACCATTTGATAGGCTATAATAATAGTTCTGCAATTATATGCCCGAAATGGAGTACAAAAGACTTTTTTAATCTTAATGATATTCGCGATTTTCCTGATGGTCATATCAGGTTTGGATTAGCACACGGTAGTTCGTCGTTATTAATTTTTCTTGCGAAATGTTTAAAAAAAGACATTGGAAATAATAAAATAAACAAAGATAAAATGAGTGTAGTTATAGATCATCTAGTTAATGAAATTATTTATACTAATAATATAACTTCATGGCCAGCAAAAAAAGATATTATTGTTCATGATAAATATAAGAGCAATGTTTATATCATGAGTTGGTGTTATGGTGTTGCAGGAATATGCTATTCAATAAGTTTAGCGGGAGAAGCACTAAATGAAAAGTGGTTGAAAGATTTTTCTGAGAAAATACTTATAAAAAATATTGAGAACATAGATTATGATTATTTGTTTGATTCATTTTCGATTTGTCATGGATATTTAGGGCTTTATTTGGTTATGAGAAGGTTAGGTTTGAGTTGTGAAAAATTACATTATAAGTTAATCGAGCATGCAAATAAATTTATAAATGGCTTTGGAAACGAAGAAAATCATTGGAATATTCTTAATGGATATACCTCTTCAATATTAGGGATGTGTTCCCTTTTTTTAGAGAATGAACCTGATGATGTATTAAATAAAATGATTTTTCTTTCGGATTGGTAATTGATTGTTACGAAAAATATATGATGAGTAATATTTATTTGGTGCTTGTTGCAGAATGAATTGCAGTTTTTTTGGTTTGATTGTAACCCCGTTTTTTATATTAAGTGCATCGCCTCATGGTTAAATATTTCATGAGGTGTTTTTTGTTGTATGCTTGTCGTGGCTAATTATATAGCAGCGAAAGTCTTCTACAGACTTGAAAATAAAGATTATTAACACATGACAGAGGACATGTGTGAAATCAAAGGTTAATAGAAGTAGGACATAAATATCTACATTACTGGAAACATTGGTATAAGGTAAATTTATCATGAAGTTAAAGAAAAGTAATGTAATATTCGATTATTGATAAAATATAGTGCTTAAAGAGGGGATAACGGCGATTTTAATAGTATCAATATGTCCATAATACTAATTTTTATATTGTGAAATATATTATATTTGTGTAGAAGAAAACATTCGAGTTAAGCAACTGAAATGAATAAGAAGGTGACAACATGAATACCACAAAATTAGTTGTTTTATTTGGTATTGTTGGTATCATACTTGCGGTGAATTATCAGTTGGATTTGATTGTTCCTGTTCCGCTTTTAGTTGGTGCGAGTACTATACTTATTGTGAACTTATTTAAGAAATTGTTGAAATCGAAAGACAAATGAAATCAAAACGCATACCTTCTACTTTTGAAAGTATGCGTATTGATTTTGTAATCTTAGTTTGGTTTTCGTACTTTTAGGATTTGGATGAGATATAAGAAAATGAAAGTGATACCACCATATTCCAATAAGTCAATACAATTATTTTTGTCTATGAGTGTGGGGTTATCTGATAAATAATTAGTAATCATCAGGTAGCATCCGCATATTAAAATTGTGAGAAGTGTCGCTAAAGATGATGGACGTGCTATTTTTCGATTCATGATGTTATCCTTCTTCCTACGTTATGTATACTTTTAGTTACATTTTAAATATTCTGATAATTTTATACAAGCACTTTTATATTGTTTTTATGCAGAACGAAATTATTTTTTTGAATGCGGATCTATTATAACAACTCACACACCCTGTAAAGCTGACATGTACACTTTACAGGGTGTGTTTGATGACTTGGAATATTACGAATATTATGATCTTGTTTTAGGTGTGAATTTACTTTTGCTCGTCATGACTAAGCGTGCAAGTTGATCAGCAAAGAGCAAGCCCATTGCAATGGCACCTGCAATTAAAGTCACTTCTAGCATAGTAGGAACTGCTTTACTGAACTGTAAAATAATTAAGCTTTTTGTAGTATCAAAAGCGAGACCTCCAGGCACTAAAGGGATAATACCAGGCACCATAAAGATAATGACAGGTTCTTTTTTAAAACGTGCCATGATATGACTGATAATACCTAGTGTCAGACTAGAAAAGAATGAAGCGTAAATTGTATGAATGTGTAGGCCAGAAGATAAGAAGATATAAACCATCCAGCCACAGGCACCGACAAAACCGGCCCAGAAATACATGCGTTTTGGCGCATCAAATATAACACAGAAGAACAGTGATGCAATATAACTAAAGAAAAAATGTAAAACCCAAAAGAGCATCTTGTCATCACCTTCCTAAAAGAGTAAAAGCATTGTGCCGACACCGGCGCCTATGCCGAATGAAGTCACTAATGCTTCTAAAGATTTGGTTGTAAACATCATCATATGACCGCCGAATAAATCTTGAATCGCATTCGTAATCAAGACTCCAGGTACAATCGGCATGACGGCCGCGATGATAATCGCAGAAAGCGATCCGTCTGGTACTAAGTTATGACCGAGTATCGCAATGCCTCCAATGACAACAGAGCCTAAAAACTCTGGGATAAATAAAGTTTTTAAGTTCGCACGATATAACATTTCGACTAACAAATAACCCAAGCTTCCAGCAAAAATAGTAGCAACAATATCTACAAAATTACCAGTCTGTAAATATAAGAAGCTGATTGAAATAATTGCGGCTGCGATGCCTTTATAAATTAAATCATGGGTTTGTTTGGCATCATAAATCCTTTTTAAAGTCTCATAGGCTTCTTCTAGGTCAATTTTTCTTGCCGAAAGCTTACGAGAAACAGAGTTTGTCTGTGAAATTTTGATTAGATTGGTATCACGTGACTCAATACGATACATGCGTGGTGTCGTTTGATTATCTAATAAAAAATTGATAACTGTATTTGTGACGAAGCTGTTGCTTTCGTAAAAACCAAGTGTTTCGGCAATACGTGTCATTGTTCCCTCTACACGTGTGCCTTCAGCGCCGGACTCTAATAAAATACGTCCTGCTAACATGATAGTATCTTTCGCAAGGCGTTCTTTCGGGGTATCTTCTATATAACTTATTCTATTATCTAGTTCCATAACATCACTCATTTTCCTTTGTTGTATATGTAATATTAAACTTTTTAGAAAATTCAATTAGTATACCTATTATGTCGGAAAATACATAGAGAAACAACCTAAGATTTCGTTTTGATTATGTAAACTTTTTTCAAGAACAGTGACATAGGAGAGTGGAAAGAGGTTAAAATGATATATACAAACAATAAATGATAAATGTAAAATATTATGTGTATAATTTCTAATTAGGTATCATAATATGCTTGCATACTATATCTAATGTTTCAAATATTTCAAAACGGTTAAAGTTATAATGGTTAGCTGTTAAAGCATGTTAACTGAGTAGCGACAGTGGCTGCTTATCAGTTAACCAGCTAAACAAGTAGTGGCAGAGTTCTCCAAGGACACTACACGAGGGATGAGCGGCACTGTATTTCAAGCCATACATGTGTACGCTTAGACGGCAGAAGCTACCGACATTAAGAGTGGATGATGCCGAGAAGAACGTGCCGCTAACGTACAGGCTGTGTCGACAGCGTACATGTGGTACATAGGTGTCGTTCAATTCTTAATGCTGGTCTAGTCTTCTGCTTTAATTAATGAATAACACCATTACTATAGATTACTTGAAGAGAACTTACAGCGAGAGGGGCGTTGTAGAGTTCTCTTCCATCTTAATAACGTACGTTATCTTGTAGCCCTTGGAGGAGTTTATACATAGAAGTGCACCTGTTCTTTGATTTTAGAGCAGGTGCTATTTATATATGAAAGAAGGGACTGATATCGATATCAGTCCCTCAGTTTCGTTATATTATTTTGTGTAGCGTTATTTAAATACTGAAGAATTTTTCTAGACTGTCTTCAGGTAATCTATGGCCGATAAAGAAGCTACCGAATTCTCCATAACGTGCTGTTGTTTCATCGAAACGCATTTCATAAACGATTTTTTTGAATTGCAGTACATCATCAGAGAATAGTGTAACGCCCCATTCGTAATCATCAAAGCCGACTGATCCTGTGATGAATTGTTTGATTTTACCTGCATATTTGCGTCCGATCATACCGTGGTCATACATCAATTTTTGACGTTCTTCCATTGAAAGCATGTACCAGTTATATGTTTCGTTACGGCGTTTATTCATTGGGTAGAAGCAAATATATTCTTTTTCTGGTAATTCAGGGTAAAGACGTGCTTTTACATGAGGGTTCTCATATGGGTCTTCGTCTGATTTTCCAGCAAGATAGTTACTTAATTCAATGACAGAAACATATGAGTATGTCGGGATTAAGTAATCTGCGATACGTAATTTGTTCAATGCTAGTTCTATTGCATTCAATTCTTGCATTTCAGGACGTAATACCCAAAGTAAAATGTCAGCTTTTTGACCTGTTACGTTATAAAGTACATGGTCACCGTTATGATGCTCACGTACTGAACCTAATTTTTCTAAGAAATCTTGGAATTCTTTGACAATTTCTTGACGGTCTTCATTAGGTACAAGACGTAATGTCGGCCAATCGATTGCATATAATAAATGGAGGCTGTACCAACCATCTAATGTTTCTGCTGCTTGACTCATTAATATCGCTCCTTTTGAAATATCTTTTAATTCAATTCAAATTTTATCATAAAGACAGAGACAAAGCATACAAATCGATTAAAGGTCGGAACGTGGAAATTACTTCGCAAATGGCGTATAATTATGGATGAAAAAATATTAAAAAGCGAGATTTTCAAGGAGGATATTATGCCTAGTTTATTAGATGTATTGAAAGACAAACTTTCAGGAAAGAATGTACGTATTGTATTACCTGAAGGTGAAGACGAACGTGTATTGACTGCAGCAACAAAATTACAAGCTTCAGATTTCGTAACACCTGTTGTATTAGGTGACCAAGACAAAATTGAAGCATTAGCGAAAGACAAAGGTTTAGATATTTCAGGTATTGAAATCATCACACCTTCAACAAGCGACTTGAAACCAGAATTAGTAGAAGCATTTGTAGAACGTCGTAAAGGCAAAGCGACAAAAGAACAAGCTGAAGATATGCTTAACAATGTAAACTACTTCGGTACAATGCTTGTTTATGCAGGTAAAGCTGAAGGACTAGTCAGCGGTGCTGCACATTCAACAGGCGATACAGTTCGTCCAGCACTACAAATCATCAAAACTAAACCAGGTGTTGCGAAAACATCAGGTGTGTTCTTCATGATTAAAGGCGAAGAACAATATGTTTTCGGTGATTGTGCAATCAACCCTACATTAGAAGCAACAGACTTAGCTGAAATTGCGGTAGAAAGTGCAAAAACAGCGAAAAGCTTCGGCATGGATCCTAAAGTAGCATTATTAAGCTTCTCAACAAAAGGTTCAGCAAAATCAGACGATGTTGAAAAAGTAGCGGAAGCAACAAAAGCTGCACAAGAAAAAGCTGAATCAGAAGGCTTAAAAGATGTTGTTATCGATGGTGAATTCCAATTCGACGCAGCAATCGTTCCAGAAGTGGCGGCTAAAAAAGCACCAGATGCACAAATTAAAGGTGACGCAAATGTATTCGTATTCCCAAGCTTAGAAGCAGGTAACATCGGTTACAAAATTGCGCAACGTTTAGGCGGATATGAAGCAATCGGACCTGTTTTACAAGGTTTAAATTCTCCAGTAAACGACTTAAGCCGTGGTTGCTCAACTGAAGATGTATACAACTTATCAATCATCACTGCAGCGCAAACATTACAATAATGGATTTAGCTGAACGTTATTTTGACGGTAAAGATTGGCGCTATGTAGACCATTCAACAGGGTTTGCGCCT
Organism: Staphylococcus sp. HMSC061G12; assembly: GCF_001838465.1. Classification (NCBI taxonomy): domain Bacteria; kingdom Bacillati; phylum Bacillota; class Bacilli; order Caryophanales; family Staphylococcaceae; genus Staphylococcus; species Staphylococcus sp. HMSC061G12. The sequence continues at coordinate 23,579 of NZ_KV837065.1, read as the reverse complement.
ATGCAATCTTTTGCGTTTGATGACACATTTTCAGAAAGTGTGGGCAAGGATTTATCTTGCAGTGTAGTCCGCACTTGGATTCATCAACACACCGTTATTTTAGGTACACATGATGCACGTCTGCCACATCTGAAAGAAGGCATTCGTTATTTAGTCGATGAACGCGGCTATAATGTGATTGTCCGTAATTCTGGTGGATTAGGTGTTGTATTAGATCAAGGTATTTTAAACTTTTCGTTGATTTTTAAAGGAAAGACAGAAATTTCCATTGATGAAGCATTTAATTTAATGTATTTAGTTGTAAATAAAATGTTCGAAGATGAACATGTAACGATTGAAACGAAAGAAATTGAACGCTCCTATTGCCCGGGAAAATTTGATTTAAGTATCAATGATAAGAAATTCGCGGGTATTTCACAACGCAGAGTCAGAGGCGGGATTGCCGTTCAAGTATACTTGTGTGTGGAAGGTTCAGGTGAAGAACGTGCTGAAATGATGAAGGCGTTCTATGACAAAGCTCTACAAGGCGAAGAAACAAAATTTAAATATCCAGATATCGATCCATCTTGTATGGCTTCGCTTGAAACGTTGTTCGGACATGAACTGACAGTTCAAGATGTGATGTTTAAACTACTCTATGCCATCAAAGATTTAGGTGGAACATTGAATATGGAACCTATCAGTGAAGAAGAGTGGGAACGCTTTGAGAAATATTTCGAACGTATGATTGCACGTAATGCTAAAATCAACGCTAAAATGGACGATTAAGCACAAAGGGATGTAAATAGCTGAGAAGCTAGGTGCATCCCTTTTATATTGTGCGCCTTGAAAAATATTCTTGTAATTTACCCATGAAAGTGAAAATTATGACCGATATATGAACAAATCGTTTAAATCATCATCAATTTTCGGTAAAATGGGGAAGTAGTTTAATATCAGGTATTAATTTTACAACCTAGGTATGATAAAACAATGCAAAAAATAGGGTATAATAAAACGGTGTTTGAATAAATATATCAAAAGAGAACAAGCTAATTGATAAAAATTAGAATGTCGGAAATAAATTATGGATATATCAATGACAAAAAGACGCAGACAGCATCTTTTAATCCTGTCATTTTCTATCAACCCAGATAAAGAGAGTGACTGGATGTTTTAACATGCAGAGAAACAGGGTGGAATATAGATATACCATGACAAACTAGGAAAGTGCTAAAGGTGATGCGATATGACACGAACAGGCTACGGAGAATCTAATGGGAAAATAATATTAGTAGGGGAACATGCGGTAACATTTGGTCAACCTGCAATTGCGATGCCATTTTCTTCTGGAAAAGTGACAGTAACAATTGAAGAAATGCCAGAATTGGCAGTGTCAACGATGATCAGTGATGTATTCGAAGGTGAAATTGCAGATGCCCCTGAACATTTACATGCTTTAATCAGCAGATTCGAAGAAGAAAATCATATTGAATCACCTGTGATGATAAAAATTGATGCACAATTACCGCCTTCAAGAGGTTTAGGTTCTAGCGCTGCAGTAGCGGTTGCTTTTACGAGAGCAGCATTTGATTTTATGGATCAGCCACTATCTGATGAAACATTAATTGAACATGTAAACTGGGCGGAAATGATCGCACATGGTAAACCAAGCGGCATTGATGCACAAACGATTGTTTCTAATAAACCGACTTGGTTCCAAGAAGGTGTCTTTACGCCTTTAAAAACTTTGAATGTGGCAGGTTATATGGTCGTTTTAGATACAGGCATAAAAGGGAATACCAAAGAAGCTGTCAGTGACGTGCATGAATTAGTGAAAAACAATCAAGAAAATATGGCGTTTATAGAACGCATTGGACGTTTGGTGCATAAAGCAAATCAAGCGATTAATACACATAACTTTGAATCTTTAGCAGAGATTTTTAATGAGTGTCAAACATACTTATCTACATTGACTGTCAGTCATCCGAAGATTGACCGTTTACTGCAAGTGGCGAAACAAGCAGGTGCAGTAGCTGGAAAATTGACAGGAAGCGGACGTGGCGGCAGTGTGATTACTTTAGTGAAAGATTATGCGACAGCGAAAAAAGTCGCTCAAGCAGTTAAAGAAGCAGGCGCGCAACATACATGGATTGAGAATTTAGGAGGTTAATTCAATTGGTGAAGATGGGCAAAGCGAGAGCGCATACGAATATTGCGCTGATTAAGTATTGGGGGAAAGCTGACGAAGCATTGATTATTCCGATGAATAACAGTCTATCGTTAACTTTAGATAAATTTTATACAGAGACACGCGCAACATTTGATGCGCAATTAGATCGAGACTACTTCTACTTAAATGGTGAAGAAGTGGATGAAAAAGAAACTCAAAAGATTTCAGCATACTTAGATCTTGTCAGAGAACGTGCAGGAACAGCGTTGCACGCACGTATCGATAGTACAAACTTTGTACCGACAGCAGCTGGTTTAGCTTCTTCAGCGAGTGCTTTTGCGGCTTTAGCTGCTGCATGTAATGAAGCGTTAGAAATGAACCTTTCTGATAAAGACTTATCACGCTTGGCACGTCGTGGTTCAGGCTCAGCAAGCCGCAGTATCTTTGGCGGATTCGCGGAATGGGAAAAAGGACATGATGATGAATCCTCTTATGCACACGCGATTGATGCAGATCATTGGGAAGATGACTTAGCGATGATTTTTGTAGTCATTAATCAAAAATCTAAAAAGGTTAAAAGTCGTGCAGGGATGTCGTTGACTAGAAATACTTCACGTTTCTATCAGTATTGGTTAGATCATGTAGAAGCGGACATCGCTGAAGCAAAAGCTGCCATTGCCGATAAAGATTTTGATCGCTTAGGTCGTGTCTTTGAAGAAAATGGTTTACGTATGCATGCGACAAATTTAGGTGCACAACCGCCATTTACATATTTAGTACCTGAAAGTTATGATGCGATGGCTTTAGTGCATGAATGTCGTGAAGCAGGTCTGCCCGCATACTTTACTATGGATGCAGGACCTAATGTAAAAGTGTTAGTACAAAAACAACATCAACAAGCTGTGATTGATAAATTAACAACGTATTTTGATTCAGACCAGATCATCGCAAGTGATATCGGTACAGGCGTTGAAATTATAAATGAGGAAGATGAGCTATGATTCAAGTCAAAGCCCCAGGTAAACTTTATATTGCAGGTGAATATGCGGTAACAGAACCCGGATATAAATCCGTGTTAATAGCAGTAAATCGTTTCGTTACTGCCAGCATTGAAGCTTCTGGAGACAATGGTGGTTCTATTCATTCTAAAACATTACACCATGAACCGATCATCTTCCAAAGAGAAGGTGATAAGATTTCTGTATCTGATGCAGATGCGGCGAAACAACTAGCTTACGTCATTACGGCAGTAGAAGTGTTTGAACAATACGCTAAAAGCTGTGGTAAAACATTAAGACACTTTAATTTAGTGATTGATAGTAACTTAGACGATGCTTCAGGCCATAAATATGGCTTAGGCTCAAGTGCTGCAGTATTGGTTTCAGTGGTTAAAGCTTTAAATGAATTTTATGAGTTAGACTTAGCTAATCTGAATATTTATAAATTAGCGGTCATTGCGAATATGAAACTACAAAGTTTAAGTTCATGCGGTGATATCGCAGTCAGTGTTTTCACAGGTTGGCTTGCATATAGTACGTTTGATCATGACTGGGTCATGCAGCAGATTGAAACGTCATCTGTCGCAGAAGTTGTGAAGAAAAACTGGCCAGGTCTTTATACAGAACCACTTCAAGCCCCAGAAAACATGGAAGTCTTAATTGGCTGGACCGGCTCACCAGCCTCTTCTCCTTACTTAGTCAGTGAAGTGAAGCGTCTCAAATCAGATCCTGATTTCTACAGCCGCTTCCTGGAACAATCGCAATCTTGTGTAGAACGTCTCATCTACGCATTCAAAACCAACAACCTAAAAGGTGTGCAAGCGATGATCAGACGCAACCGTTCAATCATCCAAATGATGGATAAACAAGCGATTGTAGACATCGAAACACCACAATTAAAATTACTATGTGATATCGCAGAAACCTACGGCGCAGCTGCAAAAACATCAGGTGCAGGCGGCGGAGATTGCGGTATTGCGATTATCGGCGACTCAAAACATCGCCAGTCTATTTATGAAAGCTGGAAAGCCTCTCACATTAAGCCTTTACCTTTCCACGTTTATCAAGGACAATAAGACATCAGGCTGTCTCACCGGTCAACTTTACGGTGCGGCAGTTTTTTGATGTTTAAAGCGGTCACAAAATCGTTGCTTGAAAAATTACGGAAAAAGAGTAAAATAGATAAAGTTGAAATAGTTTAAAACAAATTATAGAGATAAAGTGAGGTGGACAGAGCAGTGAAAAACAAATTTTTGATTTGTGATGATTGCCAAGCCGTAAATTGCAAATCCTTAGAAAGAAAATTAAAGAAACTAGATCCAGATGCTGAAATAGAGGTGGGCTGCCAATCATACTGCGGTCCAGGTCGCAGAAAGACATTTGCTTTCGTGAATAACCGTCCATTAGCCGCATTGACGGAAGATGAATTGATGGAAAAAGTTGAGAAGCAACTTCAAAAACCTCGCGACCCTGAAGAGGAAGAACGTTTACGTAAACGTAATGAAGAACGTAAACGCAGAAAAGAAGAACAAGATCGAAAATTAAAAGAAAAATTAGCCAAACGTAAACAAGCAAAATAATGATACAAAGTATATAAAAAAACAGGCCCGTATGACTGGTGTGCTACCAGACAACGGGCCTACTTTCTTATCGTTATAACTATCGCGAGATTCGTTTCTATATTGACTGTTTAATGAACATGATGTGACTGCACTCGTGATGTTTGATTCTTTTAGTAAACTTCCACATAAGATCTGCACGCATTTAAGACATCTTTAGTATAGAAGTGACGTAAATTATCTTTAGTATAAGACGGGATTAATTCTTTACGTTTCACCCATTTATCAATCAGTGAAGGTGGAATACCATCTACCACCATTTCTGATTCATCTGTAACTAAAGTGTCCCAATCTAACGTAACAGGTTGTGAGTCAATATAAATGTTACCAAAGCTCGTATCATCCATATTTTAATCACCTTTTATTGAATTTTTAGTCCCTTAAGCATAATTAGATAGGGTACCTTGAGTTTCTTCTTGCAAAATTCATATACCCCGCTTATATATGAGTTATTCATCTTTTTTACAAAAACTTTACTTTTTGTTCAATTTTAGTGTAAATAGGGCGGAATTAATACACGATATGGGTTAGAGCACCTTCATGAATTTTGCTTAATACGTAAATATCGAGCAAAGAGGTTTTAAGTATAATAAAAATTAGAGTATGAAAAAAGGGTTTTAAACGTAAAAGTTAAAGACAATGAAAAAACAGGGTAAAGATGATAAGTACAAGGTAAAATGAGAGTGCGTTTTACCACAATTTGAGAAACTATATGATATAATTAATTTATTCATTTTGAAAGTTGAACTATGTAAGGAGACGTGATTAACGATGCGTACAGTGAGAGAAGCAACACCAGCAGATGTTGTCGGCATCAGAGATGTGGCAACAAAAGCATGGTATGACACGTATTTAAATATTTATGCTGCGACAACAGTGAATGAATTGCTTACAGCAGCTTATAACGAGCAGCATTTACTTAAACGATTAAAAGAACAATTATTTTTAGTGGCAGAAGAAGAAGGCGAAATTGTCGGGTTTGCGAACTTTATTAACGGCAGCGAACTTTTCTTATCTGCACATTATATTCACCCTAAAGCACAACGTAAAGGTTATGGTACGGCGTTGCTTGAGAAAGGGTTAGAACACTTTAAAGGACAATATGATGCAGTGTATCTTGAAGTGGATAACCAAAACGAAGAGGGTGTTGAATACTACCGTCAACAAGGATTTGAAATGGTGCGTGCGTATAACCGTGAAGTATACGGTGAAGTAATGGACCTTGCCTTGATGAAGAAAGCATTTTAATGAAAATAATGCTAACACGATGGAGGGATACTCATGGCTGAGACAGATTACGGTACTCAAAAATTATATGAAGAGAAAGTATTCAAAGATCCAATTCATCGCTATATTCATGTCAAAGACCAAGTGATTTGGGATTTGGTGAAAACAAAAGAGTTCCAACGCTTGCGTCGTATCAAACAACTCGGTACGTTGTATTTATCTTTCCATACAGCAGAACATAGCCGCTTCGGCCATTCATTAGGCGTCTATGAAATTGTACGTCGCATCATCGATGAATCATTTGCGGGACGTGAAGCATGGAATAATGATGATCGTCTGTTGGCATTATGTGCAGCACTCCTTCATGATTTAGGCCATGGGCCGTTCTCTCATAGTTTTGAGAAAATCTTCAATACCGATCACGAGGCATTTACACAAGCGATTATTACAGGGGATACAGAAGTTAATGCGGTATTAAGTAAAGTATCACCGGATTTCCCGAAAGCTGTTGCTGATGTCATCAATAAAACACATCCGAATAAGCTGGTGATTTCTATGATTTCATCACAAATTGACGCAGACCGTATGGATTATTTACAACGCGATGCTTATTTTACAGGAGTCTCTTATGGGATGTTTGATATGGAACGTATTTTAAGATTAATGCGTCCAACTAAAGATGAAGTGTTGATTAAAGAAAGCGGGATGCATGCGGTAGAGAACTTTATTATGAGCCGTTACCAAATGTATTGGCAGATTTATTTCCATCCGGTAAGTCGAGCTGGAGAAGTGATTTTAAACAATTGTTTAAAACGTGCGAAGGAATTATATCAATCAGGTTATCAATTTAAATTGTTCCCTAAAGACTTTATTCCGTTCTTTGAAGGAACGATGACGATTGAACAGTATGTAGAGTTGGATGAAGCGGTCGTACTTTATTACTTGAAAGCTTGGGTTAAAGAAGATGATGCGATTCTAAGCGACTTAGCACGCCGCTTTATTAACCGTGATTTATTTAAACATCTGCCGTTTGACGGCTCGATTATTACGATGAATGAATTAAGAGAGCTGTTTGAAGCGGGCGGTATTAATCCAGATTATTACTTCGTCAGTGAATCTTTCTCTGATTTGCCTTATGATTATGACCGCCCGGGGTCTAATCGCCAACCGATTCATCTACTGCAACGTAATGGCAATATTAGAGAAATCAGCAGTCAATCTATGATTATTCAAAGTATTACAGGTATTAATCGCCAAGATTATAAATTATATTATCCTAAAGAGCTGGTGCATCACATTGAAGATGACAAAGTTCGTGAACGTATTCTCAGTATTTTGAACGAATTGAATTGATAGTCAAACGATTGTGTTCGAAAAGTATCAGATGATACGGTAAAATAGATAAAGGTAATTAAAAATGGAGGTGTGGCTTGTGGCAGAGAATAAGGGTTTTCAATTCAATATTATTAAAAATGACCCGTTAGATGGCCATAAAGGAACGAATATCGGGGCAATCAGTTTGGATAACGTTGCACCTGTATTTATAGATTTACAAGAGAAAGAAGCATTTATTGATATTGGTGCGATGCATGCACGTGCAGATGTTGAAAAGGGTGTTAAATGGATTACAGATAAAGAAACTGTTGAAGGCCCTGAAGCAAAAGCTTATTGGTTATGCTGGGTGACAACTGAACGTGGTGAACAAGGTGCTTACTATGCTGGATTGACAGCTTGTTATTTATTAGTGAACAAGAAAATCCGTAGAGGTTATAAGAGTATGCCTGAACATGTCAACATGATGGATAAATCTATGAAACATAAAATTGTCATTGATCATATTGGTGATGAAAATATTGAGATTATCCGTGATTTCTTAAAAAATCATGATAAAGACATGTGGGATAACTCAAGTGATGAATTAAAAGAAGCACTACACGATAAATAAAAGCAATCATTAAAGGCAGAAATCACGTCATGTGGTTTCTGTTTTTCTTTCTTAATACTAAGTTATTTTTATACTTAAAAAGGATAAGTATGTTAGAGTGTAAGTATTATATTTTGAATAATCACAATAGTTAAATAATAAAAGGGGAGAGGGCATATGAGTTCAGAATTAATCAAACGTTTACAAGAGAAAGAAGAACGTATGGTCGAAATCAGACGGTATTTACATGCACATCCGGAGTTATCATTTAAAGAAGTAGAAACGCCAAAGTATATTGCGGATTTCTATAAAGATAAGGATTGTTTAGTAGAAACAAACGTCGGTGACAATGGGGTGAAAGTCACTATAGATAGCGGTAAACCAGGGAAAACGATTGCGATTCGTGCTGACTTTGATGCTTTACCGATTGAAGAGGCAACAGGACTGCCATTTGCGTCAGAGAATCCAGGCGTGATGCATGCGTGCGGGCATGATGCACATACAGCATATATGTTGATTTTGGCTGAAACGTTGATTGAAATGAAAGAACAATTTTCTGGGAAAGTGGTCGTGATTCATCAACCAGCTGAAGAAATGCCGCCAGGTGGTGCCATCGGTATGATTAAAGATGGTGTGCTAGAGGGCGTAGACAATGTCTTAGGTGTACACGTGATGAGTAATGGTGAACGTGGTACGATTTATTATCGTGAAGGCAACGTACAAACTGCACGTGGTTACTTTAAATTAGTCATTCACGGTAAAGGTGGACACGGTTCTTCTCCACATGACGCAAATGATGCGATTGTAGCGGGGGCGAACTTTGTGACAACGGTACAAAGTGTAGTCTCAAGACGTATCAGCCCATTTGAAACAGGTGTCGTTTCAATCGGTTCTTTCGATGCGAAAGGTCAGTTTAATATTATTAAAGATAAAGTGGAAATCGAAGGTGACGTGCGTGGCCTGCATGATGAAACGAAAGATAAAATCGCACAAGAGTTACAACGTGTCGTCGATGGTTTAGAAACAACGTTCGGTGTGACTTGCGACTATGAGTATCTAGATGATTATCCAGCAGTATACAATGACCCAGACTTTACAGAGTACGTAGCTGAGACCTTAAATAACGCAGAGCGTTCTGCGATTCAAAAAGTAGAACGTTGTGATCCATGGCCACCTTCAGAAGACTTTGCGTACTATGCGAAAGAAGTACCAAGTGTATTCATTTATGCAGGAGCAGCGCCTGAAGAAGGTGAAGTTTATCCGCACCATCATCCTAAATTTAATATCAGTGAATCTTCAATGATGACAGCGGCTGAAGCTGTCGGTACGGTTGTATTAGATTATTTGAAGGATGAATCTTAATAAGCAGAAAAATTTAATTGATTTTATGATGTACAGCGCATACAGTGTGAATTTAGTCACTGTGTGTGCTGTATCTTTATGTTATAATTTGGTATATTAATGAATAATTCAGAATAGGGTGAGCGCGTCTTTGAATCAAAACATTCGTATCCAAACATTACAGACGATTGAACGCGATGATGAGTTTGATGAATTTGAATTTGAAACAGATGGCACTTGGCAAGAGAAGCGGAATGCTGAATTTATCCGCTATGATGAACAAGTTGAAGACTTGACGGTGCATATTACATTGAAAATTCAAGAAGATGAAGTTAGATTAATGCGCAGCGGGAATATTAAACAGAACCTGCATTTTGTTGAAGGAAAAGACACCGTATCTTTATACGAGATACCGACAGGCAAAATTCCTTTAACTATTCGTACTTTAAGCATTCATCATTACGTACAACCAGACCAATCAAAACTTAAAATTCGTTATGAACTCTTCCAAAACGAAGAGAAGATGGGCACATACCTTTACCAAATTACCTATAAGGAGCTGAAGTAAGTGAATATTATTGATCAAGTCAAACAAACATTAATTGAAGAAATAACAGCAAGTGTTAAAGCCGCTGGACTTGCAGAAGAAGTTCCTGAAGTCAAAGTGGAAATTCCGAAAGACCCAAAAAATGGGGATTACTCTACAAACATTGCGATGGTGCTAACAAAAATCGCAAAACGTAATCCACGTGAAATTGCGCAAGCTATCGTGGACAATTTAGATAAATCTAAAGCGAATGTTGAGAACATCGAAATTGCAGGACCTGGTTTTATCAACTTCTATTTAAATAACCAATACTTAACTGCGATTATCCCTGAAGCTTTAGAAAAAGATACAGATTTTGGTCGCTCTGAAAAGAAAAAGAACCAAAAAATCTTAGTGGAGTATGTTTCTGCGAACCCAACAGGTGATTTGCATATCGGACATGCGCGTAATGCGGCAGTCGGTGATACGTTATGTAATATCTTAGATGCGGCTGGTTATGATGTTACACGTGAATATTACATCAACGATGCCGGTAACCAAATTACGAATTTAGCACGTTCTATCGAAGCACGTTACTATCAAGCTTTAGGTAAAGAAGCAGAATTACCTGAAGATGGCTACCATGGTAAAGATATCGTGAATATCGGTAAAGATTTAGCGGAAAAACGCCCTGATCTACAAGAACTCCCTGATGATGAGCGCTTAAAAGTGTTCAGACAATTAGGCGTCGATTATGAAATGGAAAAACTTAAAAAAGACTTAGCTGATTTCAATACACACTTTGATGATTGGTTCAGTGAAACAACGTTATATGATTCAGGCGAAATCAAACGTGTCTTAGAGTTAATGAAAGAAAACGGTCATACGTATGAAGCGGATGGTGCGACTTGGTTACGTACAACGGACTTTAATGATGATAAAGATCGCGTATTAATCAAAAAAGACGGCACATACACTTACTTCTTACCAGATGTGGCATATCACTACGACAAATTCCACCGTGACGGCGGCCAAGATATCTTGATCAACTTATTCGGCGCAGACCATCATGGTTATATTAACCGTCTGAAAGCATCTGTTGAAACATACGGTATTGATGCAGAACGTCTTGAAATTCAAATCATGCAGATGGTGCGTTTAATGCAAGATGGCGAAGAAGTTAAAATGAGTAAACGTACGGGTAACGCGATTACATTACGTGAAATCATGGATGAAGTCGGTATTGACGCGGCACGTTACTTCTTAACAATGCGTAGTCCAGATACGCACTTTGATTTTGATATGGAACTTGCGAAAGAAAACTCAGCTGAAAACCCTGTTTATTATGCACAATATGCACATGCGCGTATTTCATCTATCTTAAAACAAGCGGGTGAACGTGGCGTAGTGCCATCTGAAAATGCAGATTTCAGTGTTATTAAAAATGATAAAGCGATTGATTTATTGAAGAAAGTTGCAGAATTTGAACCGATGATTGAAAGTGCTGCAGAACAACGTGCACCACATCGTGTAACCAACTATATTCAAGAATTAGCAGCAGCTTTCCATAAATTCTATAACGCTGATAAAGTCTTAACAGACGATGAAGCTAAAACACAAGCTTACGTTTCTATGATTGCGGCAGTACAAATTACATTACGTAATGCCTTGGCATTAGTAGGTGTAACTGCTCCTCATACGATGTAAGATTATATAAAGAAGCATTCTTGACGGGTGCTTCTTTTTTTATTTTTAAACTTGTAAAATTTTTGTAAGATTCATCTTCTCAGCCCGCGTAAATATGCTAAAATGAGATTTACAATACAAGTATGAGGAGAAATTGATGAAACAGAAATTATGGGTGTTTTTAATCTTAATTATCTTAGTTGCGGCTGGGTGTTCTGCACCGAGTAATAAAGAGAAAGCAGACAACAAAAACCAATCAGAAGAAAAGACAAAACAAACGCAAAAATATCATCGTATTATCTCGTTGATGCCAAGTAACACTGAAATACTCTATCAACTCGGTTTAGGTAAAGAAGTTATAGGAGTGTCTACAGTGGATGACTATCCGAAGAGTGTTAAACATAAACAGAAGTTTGATGCGATGAAACTCAATAAAGAGCAGTTATTAAAAGCAAAGCCAGATTTGATTTTGGCGCATGAATCACAAAAAGGTATGGGTGATAAAGTATTAGGCGATTTAGAGAAAAAAGGCATTAAAGTCGTCTACATACCTGAAGCACATAACTTTGACGAAATTTATGGTACGTTCAAACAAATCGGTAAAATCACAGGTCGTGAATCACAAGCTGACACATTAGTTTATGATACAAAACATCGTGTTGACGCTGTGTTGAAAGATGTGCCGAAGCATGAAAAAGCACCGACTGTCTTTTTAGAAGTCTCACATGAACCAGAGATTTATACAGCCGGAAAAAATACATTCTTCAACTATATGATTGAAGAACTGCATGCGAAAAATAGTTTCGCAGATCTAGAAGGCTGGAAGAAAGTCAGCAAGGAAAGTATTATTAAACATGACCCAAATGTTTTAATTACGACAGAAGGTATCACACGTTCGGATTACTTGAAAATTATTCGTAAACGTGGCGGCTTTGAGAATTTAGAAGCTGTGAAGAAAGGCCGAATTGAAGCGGTAGATGGTGATACGATTTCAAGACCAGGTCCTCGTATCGACCAAGGCCTTAAAGCATTAAGAGATGCGATTTACCGCGATGAAAAATAATATGAAACAAACCACTATTATTATAGGATGGTGTCTCGCGTTAATCGCGAGTATCGCAATCAGCTTGTTTTGGAATTTAGGCAGCTGGTCGGACCCCTTAAATCATAGTATTTTGTTTGAAGTGCGCTTACCGAGAGTGTTCGAGGCATTGTTGGCTGGTATCGGTTTATCGATAGCCGGCCAGATGTTTCAAACCGTTTTGAATAATCCGCTTGCAGATAGCCTGACTTTAGGCTTAGCGAGCGGTTCTGTTTTAGGTAGCGGTTTAGCTGTATTTATCGGTTTAAGCAGTTTATGGATTCCGTTCGCTTCAATTGTTGCAAGTATGTTAACTTTAGCTATTGTTTTAGGGGTGACTGCCGCAATTTCACAAGGTTATATGATGCGCGCGTTGATATTATCAGGTATCATGATAGGTGCATTATTCAATGCGTTTTTATATCTATTGATTCTACTTGATGAACGCAGAATGAAAAGTATTGTGATGTATATGTTCGGCGGTTTTTCTAATGCAGAATTGCATGAAGTATACGTGATTGCACCCATTATGATGTTATGTATCGTGCTACTAGGCTTACTGCTGCCGAAGGTAAAGTTACTGCAAGTCGGAACGTTGAAAGCACGTTCTTTAAGTTTGAATGTCAGACAAATGATGTTTATGGTGTTAACTTTATCATCTATCATGACAGCTATTATTGTCTCGTATACCGGCATTATTGGTTTTATCGGTATGATTGTGCCACAGCTGATTAGAAGAACGATGCAGACTACATTAGGTGTACAAATGTTGCTGAACGGCGTTGTCGGCGGTACAGTGATGGTCTTTGCGGACACGTTAGGTGCACAATTATGGAATCCGATTGAAATTCCAGCAAGTATCATTCTTGCTTTATTAGGAATACCTGTACTCGGGTATTTAATCGCAACCCAGAAACACTCGTATGAATAATCTGATGAATAAAGAAATAATCACAGATGCCAAATAGGCATTTATAGGAGAGAAGCTTATGAATTTAGAGGGGATTAAGGCAGTCGTATTCGATTTAGAAGGCACGCTGTTGGATCGTAATAAATCAAGAGAGAAGTTTATTGAAGAACAATATGAACGATTTCATGATTATTTAGTTCATGTTCAAGCGCGTGATTTTAAAAAACAGTTTATTGAATTAGATGATGACGAAGATCATGATAAGCCTGAACTGTATAAAGCGATTATCAAACGATTTCATGTCGATCGTTTAACATGGAAAGATTTGTTCCGCGATTTTGAAACACATTTTTATCGTTACGTGTTCCCTTACCATGATACACAATATACACTAGAGCGTTTAATCCAAAGAGGTTATTTGACAGGTGTGATTGCGAATGGTAAATCTAAAATTAAACAATACCGTTTAGAAAACTTAGGTATCTTATCCTATATTCATTTTTTATCTACTTCTGAAATGGTAGGGTTTAGAAAGCCGCATCCTAAAATCTTTGAAGATATTATGGATCAATTAGATGTTAAGCCTGAAGAAGTGATGTACGTCGGTGATGATGCCTTGAATGATGTTGCACCGGCCCGTGCAATGGGTATGGTCAGTGTATGGTTCAATCATGAAGATGATGAAGTAGAATTGGCACCAGAACCTGAAGAGATGGACTTTGAAATTTCAACTTTGGAAGAACTGCTAGAGATATTACCAAAAATAGCCCCACATTCTAAGGAGAGTGAAAAAGCAAATGGAACTATTTACGACGAAGGATAATACGACGTTAAATTATATAACAAAGGGAAGCGGACAACCTGTTGTGTTGATTCATTCCGCTTTTGAGAACTATTCGATTTTCGATGATATTGCGACGCAATTATCATATGATTACCAAGTCGTCAGCGTAGATTTACGTGGGCATGGTTATTCAGATAAACCTTTAAATATTGATTTTGCAGATTATGTAGAAGATATTAAAGACTTGTTAGATTACTTATATATCAAACATGCATTCTTTATCGGTCAAGAACTGGGTGCGACGATTGCGGCAGATTTTGCGTCTAAATACGCTGAGTATAGTGATGGTATTATTTTAATCAACCCAGCAACATTACAAGCAGAATTGCCAGAAGCGCGTTTATACAGAAAGTATGCAGATCAAATCAGAACGTTAGAAGAAAACAAACAACAAAAATTCTTAGATAAACATACGTATGGTTCACCGAAAAAAGCAGGAAAAATGTTGAAACACTTTTCTGATACGTTGACATTAATGACAAGACTTGAAAAAGAAGCGGTAACAAAATCATTTGAACAAACTGAAATTGATTTAGACTTACATCAAATAAAAGTACCGGCATTAATTATCGTCGGAAAATATGATGAACGTTTAACACCACAAGAGTTAGATACTTATACAAAAGGAATCGCTCAAGCACAAGTTGAAACGTTTGAACATTCAGGATTGTATCCGATGGGTGAAGAAAAGAAAGCTTTCTTAGAAACTGTAACAGCATTTATCAATGTGAATGAAGTATTAGAAGATGAGCAGAAACGCGTAACTACGCAACAGTAAAGTTTTTAATCATTAATATTAGCAATTAAACTCCAATATATTATACAATATTACAAAAGATTACATCTAGAGACTGATTACATCAAGGGTAATTAGGGGTATAGTGTAATAAGCGCAGAAAAAGTTACAAGAAATTTACAAAAAGAGAGCAAAGGAGTTATTGCTTATGAAAAAATTACTTTCAGCGGCTATTGTTTCTGCAACAGTGGTAACTGGACTAGGCATCTCTCAAGCAGATGCAGCGTCTGGAAATACGATTCAAACCGTTCAACAAATCCACCACGGAGATACTTCTCTAGAAGGCGTTAAGCTAGGTCAAAACATCCAAGATGTTTTGAAATCACAAAAACTCACAGGGTACTCTTATAAACCTGATAAAACAAAACATTATTATGAGTTTAACTCTGACAAAGGCTTATTGATTGTGACTGCTGATGGTCAAAAAGACCACGGCAAGGTAACACACGTTACAATGAAATACAACAAAGCAGATGGCCCAAGCTTTAATACTGTACGTAAACAGTTAGGCAATACGGTCACTTGGAGATATAACTATAATGAAGTTACAGGAAACTTCGGTTACATTAAAGATAAAGATACTTCTTATCAATTTACAAGCCAATCACCAAAAGATAAAAACTTAAAACTTTATCGCATTGATATTGGTAAATAAGTATACATGAAATAAAGGCAGGGGTGTTGTACACTCCTGTCTTCTTTATATTGATTGAACTAAGCAATTGTGCCATGATAAATTAGTAAGGATAGTAAATTTAAAGGAGTCACATCATGCGACCGAATGACAAAATTTTATTAGAAAATATCAGTGATTACTTCAACTATAAAGGGATTGCGCCAAACATGATTGACGATATTAAAGAGAAACTTCGTCAAGATTTACCGAAATCTGAAGCGCATGACGTCGATTATATCGAATATCGTAAAAAGGCATCGGCAGAGATTATTTTAACCATTCAAAGAAACTTATTTGGTTTACAGCTGAATCCGATTCTCTTTTTCATTATCAATTTCTTATTAATCTCTTACCTGTACGATAAACAGTTCGTGCCATTTCAGGCTGCGACAGGATTATCACTCATCTATTGTTTAATCATTTTTCCAATTACTGTTTTTGTATATTTCAGGATTGTGCGAAAGAATTATTTATATAGCAATAAAGCTGAAGTGATGATAGGGATAGGCATTGTGATTGTGGCGGCTATTTTAGTGGCACTGCATGGTTTGAATATTGATCTTGGTGTTATAGTCGTAACGAAATATGCGCATATTTTTGTGTTCTTTTTCGGCTTAATTATGGCTGGTTTAGGCCTGTATTATAAGCGTTTTGAATTTACAGGTGTAGGTTTATTGTTAGCACAAAAAACGATTGACGCAGTTATTTTAGACCCTAATATAGCGCAAATCGGTACGATTATCATTTGGGTATTAATCTTGGCGGTTATTATCTTTTATTCAATCAAGTTATCTACACGAGGGAAATAATAAGAGTTGTCCAAATAAAATACAAAATGACAATAAAATACGTATTTTCGTTGTAAACAAAAAGCGTGGTGCTTTGAATGTATGTCATTCTAAGCATCACGCTTTTTGTATTATCCTTTATAATCTATCGTCAGCTGATCAGATTTTGATTTCTTTGTTTGCAGTTAAGATACGCTCGTTAATACGATTTAATAATTCATTGATTTTTTCACGTTGTTTAGAATTTACTAAGATTAAAACAGTTCTTTCATCTTGTTCGTTACGTTTTTTATCGAAGTAATCTTCTTGTGATAAATTTTTAACAGCTTTAACAACTTGTGGTTGTTTGTAGTTTAAGTGATTAATAATATCTTTTAAGAAATATTCCTCGTCATCTGATTGACTAAGGAAAGTTAACACTGCAAACTCTTCGAAGCTGATTGTAAACTCTTTTTTAATAATGCTTTTCATCTTGTCAGCATATGTCACCATTGCTAAAAGATCAGATGAATTTTTAATTTTTGATACTGCCATTTGTATTTCCTCCCTTGACATTCCCATTATCGTAGTATTATTGGCAAATAGACTAATATTAACATTAATTTCATAATTGGGACTAGATGCTATTGCATCAAAATATTCCTGCCCCTATTATTTATTTAATTATAACTAAATAAAAATGAAATGTAAACAAAAAAACATTATAAAACAATGGCTATTTCAAACAAATGATACTTTCAAAAAATTACCCAATGAACCCAGAAAATTTATTGAACATCATTTGAATTACACATTATAAATTAAGATAATGTCTATTTTTTCTATTTAGCCTTTTGATATGGGTTAATTATATAAGAACTCTAGTTTAATGTGAAGTTTTTGGGTTGAGCAATAACTTTTTCTCCCGGTAATAAACCTTCACTAATAATAACCATACCCGATTTTTCATGGTATTTAATAATTCTTTTAACCATTTGTTCATTTCTTTTAATTAATATTGCGTTTTTATCATATAGTACGTCCTTTGGAAGGACAATTAAGTGCGTAGGAATCGTAATTTGAAAGTGGGTTCCTACAGGTATAACACCATTAGTAGAAATTTGAACTTCGTAATAAGATTTATTTGTTTCACTTTTTGTAACATCAGGATAATGACTAATACTCAAAATTTTGCCTTTAAACTGTTCCGTTGTTTTTGTTTTAATTTCAACAGATTGGTTAAGTTTCAATTGTTTGAGTTCAGTTTCAGAAATATAAGCTTTAATTATACGCTTTGAACTGTGAATTTGCGCAAATAATTGATTTTTCTTACTTGGATGCTTATCAATAATATGGACAATGCCTTCTGACATACTGAAGACTTGTGTTCTGAGTCCAAGCTGAATACGATCATATTCTTGTTCCAAATAGGTATGCATATTTAGGAAGTTTTGACGATGCTGATGACTATCTAAAGTATTCAAATGCTTACGTACTGCAGTTAATTGTTGTTCAAGTGTTTTATTGTAGTATTCGAACAATGGCTGATCTTTTTTTATCATTTTACCTTCAGCACTATACCAGTCATGGATGCTTCCCATACGAGCATCATAGTAAAAGGATTGTGTTGTTTCAGCAGATTGAATACCAGAAAATTGAATCGGTCGGTTATAGGTTGCGGTGTACGTTTTAACGTTTTGAGTTGCCTGAAGTGTGTAATGTCGGAATGCGGCATATAATCCGACGGCAGTTGCGCTTAAAAGGAGAAGGAGTATTAAGGCAATCAACCAGGGGTGTTTAAACAAAATTATGCTCACCTCATCTTATTTAATTTCTTGGTTATTATACAATGTAAATAATGGTTGGTGCAACGCCTAAATTAATTATCTTGTCGCATATTTTTAATAAATATAAAAAAGTAGAAAAATAACACAAATGCACTGAAAAACGACGAATATCAACTTAATCTCGTTATGCTCTGTGTTAAGTAATAGGTAAATTGTGTCACTTTTTATTTGTAAATTGTAAAAGTTGTAGATTTTTTTGAAATATCAATATATAATTTGTTGAAACGAGATGTTTTACATAAAGCGATTTATGAAAAGTGGGAAAAGGGGGGCGCATCATGACAAAAATGACTATCATTCGGGTGTTAGACGAGGAAACATTTTTTATAGATGCAGGACATAGTGCTTGTATTAAACAGCACCAATTTATAGAAGTATTGAACGCTAAGCATTCATATAAAAATTTAGCGCAAGTCGTGGATGTTTATGATGATTATGCTTTATGTAGAAAGTTAGGTAGTAAACGCGTGTTTTTCGGAGATGTAATTCAACCGAGGCAATAATCAAAAAATAGCCGAGTTTACTCAAATGTTGAGCAAACTCGGCTATATTTAATTAGAAGATAACATGTGTTTCTTTTTCTACGATTTGTGCTCCTTTAATCGCAATGATTTTTCCTGATGGAGGATTTAATACATTGCTTTCTAACAAAGTGCTCATCGCATTACGGATAGATTCTTCAGATACTTGTTGTTTAATATCTGGAACTTGGAATTTGACCGGTTTGTGTGCTTCATTGATATAAATCAATTCTAGTGATTTTGTCATAATCTGATTCTCCTCTTATAAAGTTTCTACTGTTGTGACTTCGATGTTGTCGTATGTTTCACCTGTTAATTTTTCAATAGCTGATTTGAAGCTGTTTAATTGTGCTTCAGTGCTTTGTGGGTTTAAACGGGCAAATCTACGACGTTTGATAACTGGTTTTGCTTCTTTTTTGTCTTCGACACGAATAAGTGTCACTGCAAGATCTTTGATTGTTTTCATTTCTGTTCACCTCCTTGCTCACTCTATATATCGAAATTTCTAGAAAAAAAGCACACCCTTTTTTAAAATTAATTTCAAAAACTTTTGAAAGAGGGGGTGACGGGGTAATTAAACAGGTATATAAAGCTTCTTCTCTAAGGTAGATGAATCATCGCAATATCTATAAGATGATGAAGTTTTTAGAATAGATTTCACACAATTGATTATAGTATTATTAAACATAGACACTTGATATATGGTCGGAATCTTCAATGATATTGAAGAAAGATATATGAAGTATATACAACAAAGAAAGAGGTGACGCTGTGGAAATTATTGAAGGTCTTTTGGTCTTTATAGCAGCAATTATTTTAAGTTCATTAATCCATTCATTATTTCTCCCTAAAGTACCACTAGCGTTTATCCAAATCATTTTAGGAGCGCTGATCTTTTTAACACCAATTCCGGTAAACTTTAGATTTGATACAGAAGTTTTTATGGTTGCGTTGATCGCACCTTTACTATTCATTGAAGGTGTTAATGTATCGCGTGTGAGTTTGAAGCGCTACATAAAACCAGTAATGATGATGGCGTTAGGTTTAGTATTTACAACAGTCATAGGGGTAGGGTTCTTTATTCATTGGGTATGGCCAAGCTTACCCATGCCAGCCGGCTTTGCGTTAGCTGCTGTTTTATGTCCGACAGATGCGGTAGCTGTGTCGGCAATTACGAAAGGGAAAATTCTACCAAAAGGTTCTATGACAATCTTAGAAGGGGAGTCATTGTTAAATGATGCGGCAGGTATCATTTCATTCAAAATTGCTGTCGCAGCACTGATTACAGGCGCATTTTCTATTACGGATGCGATTGGTCAGTTCTTAATTACTTCAATCGGCGGTTTAGTTATTGGTCTGATTGTCGGTATTATCTTAGTTCGTTTACGTATTGTATTGGCACGTAAAGGTGTAGAAAGCAATAATATGTTTGTATTCATTCAGTTATTGACACCATTTGTGTCATATCTTGCGGCAGAAGTCTTCCATGCTTCAGGTATTATCGCGGCAGTGATTTCAGGACTGGTTCATGGTTTTGAGCGTGATCGGATTAATCAAATCAGTAACCAGTTGAAATTGAGTTATACACAAACATGGAACTTATTGAGTTATGTATTAAATGGCTTTGTATTCGTAATTTTAGGCTATATTGTACCTGAAACTGTTAAAAACATTATTAAAACAGAGCCGCAGAACCTAGTCTTCTTACTTGGAATTACAGGTTTGATTGCCTTAGCGGTATATGTATTTCGTTTCTTATGGGTGTATGTTTTATATCCGTATTTCTACTTACCGGTCAGTCCATTCCAACGCGCAATGAATGATGGTGAGAATAAAGAACAAGGAGAAACGAAACCTAAACGTAGTAAATACGCGATGATTATGACTTTATGCGGAGTACATGGAACGATTTCATTAGCCATTGCTTTGACGTTTCCTTATATGCTTGGAGAACATACATCATTTGTTTATCGTAATGACCTACTCTTTATTTCTGCAGGTATGGTGGTATTAAGTTTGGTAATTGCTCAAGTTTTATTACCGTTAATTACACCAGTCATGAAGAAGGTCGAAGTGGAAGGTATGAGTTTCAGAGAAGCTCGTATCTATATTCTTGAACAGACAATTGACTACTTAAGAAGACATGCGACGCCTGAAACTTCATTCAATTATGGTAATGTCATTAAAATTTATCATGATCGTATTGCTTTTATGAAAGTGATTGACGATGATGATGAAAACTCTAGAGAACTTGAACGCTTACAAGGGATTGCGATTGATACAGAGACAGAAACATTAAACGAGCTCGTGAAAGAAGGCAGAATTACACAAAGTGATTTTGATAACTATATGCGCTATGCCGAACGTACACAAGTGTATCGTCAAGCTTCATTGATTCGCAGAATTATTATGCGCATTAAAGTAGCTATTTTAAGACGTCGTGTGCGTGTACAAACAAACGCATCTTCCTCATTAGATGTGCAACAGAACTTAAAAGAAATCTCAAATATCATGCGCATTGTCCACTATAATGTGGTCAGACGTTTAACAAAAGAAGCTAATGCTGATAACAAATTAGAAATCGGCACAATTTGTGATAGTTATTTAATGCGTTCAGATAATCTGACAGCGGCTAATATCTTCTCAAATAAAACGGGTCATCGTAATAATGTAGCTAGAATCAAGCTCAATGCTTTACGTGAACAACGACATATTTTGAATGAATTGGTCGAAGATGAAGAAATCAGTGAAAAAACAGCTTTAAAATTACGTGAAGCGATTAACTATGATGAAATGGTCTTAGTGGACCGTTTAACATAATTATAAATAGAGCACAGTCTGCATAACAAACAGGCTGTGCTTTTTCATATAGTAAGATAAAAGAAAGAACTATTATAAATTGTTAGATAGTTGAGAATTGTTAACTTTTATCTATTTAACAATTGATAAATCTTGTAAAAGAAAGGTTTAATCGGTTTAATAAAGTCGCCGACATATTCTTCAACATGGGCATTAAAGCCTTCTTTGAATTTTTGAACACCGAAATCTTCAGCATCTTCACTGAAATCTCCTGTAATACCGTAAAAATTATAGCGATCAATACCTTTATTTTTCGCAAATTGAATCATTTCCCATTGGAGTCTGTACGCACCCATATAGGCATTGTATTTAGGGTTTGAACCGCTGGATAGGTAGTAAACTTCATGAGGATTATAGATATAGTAAGCTGCAGCTAAGTCTAATACAGGTCCATCTGTTTCTATCAATTTTTTCGTTCCAGTAATTTTTCGTTCTTGTGCTGCTAATTGCTTTTGGTATTGCGCATATTTATTTTTGTTTTTCTTAGAATTAGGGTTTTCTTTTAATGCCGCTTGAACATTTTCAATATCTGTATTTAACTCAGCGACTTTCGCATTTTGTGCCTCTAATAATTCTTCTAAATCGATGTAAGCCAGCTTTAACATACTGTTATCAACGTATGTTTTCTGCATTCTTTCAAAATAACTTTGATCTCTGAATTTGAAGCCGTGTTTTTCTTCAGCCATTTTAAATAATTTAAAAAATCGATCTGTTTCATCAATTGATAAATCACGGACTTTCACCTGCATTTCATAGGTTTTCTTAATATTACGGCGTGTTTGATAATCCATTTCTTTTAACAATTGTTTTTCATCTTTGTTTTCTAGGTTTAAGACAGACAACCATCTGATCTGACTTGTTTGAGAATAACCTGTAGTAAACCCTTGATGACGGTAACCTAATAAATTCATCACATTCATAAAAGTTTCGTTATCATAAGATTCAAGGATTTCTCCGTCACAACTTCGAATATTTTCTAACAGGTAAGGATCAGTTAAAACATATAAGCAGTTATGCTTTTTTAGATATGTCGTTAAGTTTTCATAAAAAAATCTGACTAACTCATGGTCTTTAAAGTTCATGACTGGACCGCGATGTGTATAGAAATATTTAAAGAACTTTAAACAACGTGCCTCAGTCAGTAAACAAGCAGCTAATACATCACCTGTTTCATTTTTTACGCCGACTAAATGTACATTATTTTGATGCTCATTTTGATAATTGAAATGTGAGGATGATTGGGTATAATGTGATGCGTTTTCATTAACAAAATTTTCAAATTCTTGAATGTTTAACTTAGAAAAATTCAAAAAAAGACCTACTTTCATATAGAGTTTTTTAACATTGATTAGATATACAAAAAAAAATCGATTGATTAAGTAACCGCAATTGTTAACTTATCAACCGATATCAATATTGTTTAAAACTAAGCGGAGGGAGAAGGATTCGAACCAACGCAAGCACTGACGTGCTCCTAATTAATAAATAAATATTAACCCCCTTAAACCAGACTTGGGTATCCCTCCATGAATAACTAAATTAATCATAACTTTAGTTTTTCTAAAAGTAAAGGAAAATTATAAATATTTTGTAGATAAACAATTGAAGATATTTAAAGAAATATAATAAATGACTAAATTTTTGTTGTTTATATTTAAAAGGGTAAAGATGTGATCTTGTGATGAAAGATTGAGTGAATTAAACACAAAAAAAGCGACAGCTCTTGAGGGGAACTGTCGCTTCGAAAATCGATGTCATCGCAAGCACCGATTTTCGGCTCTATAATAAATTCGGTTGATGAGATA
>NZ_KV837064.1:0-206 GCF_001838465.1 Staphylococcus sp. HMSC061G12 | reverse complement strand
GAAACAGCAGTCACAGCTGGTGAAACTGCGAAAGATGACGCAACTAAAACAGTTGAAGAATTAAAAGCAGCTACAAAAGCCATCACTGATGCTAAAAATGCATTAGATAAAAAAGCAGACAAAACAGAGTTGAACACATCTGTGACAACAGCTGAAAATTTAGGTGCGCTTGATACAAATGATAAAGAAGATAAAGCAGTCCAAGA
>NZ_KV837063.1:39420-40024 GCF_001838465.1 Staphylococcus sp. HMSC061G12 | reverse complement strand
GAACTGGCAGACGCACAGGACTTAAAATCCTGCGATAAGTGATTATCGTACCGGTTCGATTCCGGTCCTCGGCACCATAATATATATAAAATGCGCCCGTAGCTCAACTGGATAGAGCGTTTGACTACGGATCAAGAGGTTATGGGTTCGACTCCTATCGGGCGCGCTTATTTTCTACGGGAAGTAGCTCAGCTTGGTAGAGCACTTGGTTTGGGACCAAGGGGTCGTAGGTTCGAATCCTGTCTTCCCGATAACCTTAGAAAAAGGATTATTAAATTAATATGGGGGCTTAGCTCAGATGGGAGAGCGCCTGCTTTGCACGCAGGAGGTCAGCGGTTCGATCCCGCTAGTCTCCACCATATTTAATTACAACATAAACCTATACAATGGCGGTGTAGCTCAGCTGGCTAGAGCGTACGGTTCATACCCGTGAGGTCGGGGGTTCGATCCCCTCCACCGCCACTAATTATTAGTTGTAAAATTATTTAGGACCTTTAGCTCAGTTGGTTAGAGCTAACGGCTCATAACCGTTCGGTCGCAGGTTCGAGTCCTGCAAGGTCCATATAATTTTTTTGGAGGAATACCCAAGTCCGGCTGAAGGGAT